>CAVJQK010000094.1:0-5535 GCA_963651795.1 Erysipelotrichaceae bacterium
CACCGTCGCGAGCCCTCCGCGCGTGATATCGCGTACGCAATGGATATGGAAACCGGCGTCCAAAAGCGCCGAGACCATGTGCCAAAGCGGCGCCGCGTCGCTCCGAAGCTTCGTTTCCATCTTCATCCGCGCCGTCAGAATCGTCGCGTGATGATCCCCAAGCGTCCCCGAAAGGACGAGCGCATCGCCGGGCGCCAGATTTTCCGCCGAAATGCGCGAATCCGCCGGCCGCTCGCCGAGCCCCGCCGTATTGATGAAAAGACCGCCCGCGCCGGTGACGACCTTCGTATCTCCCGCGACAATGGAAACACCCGCCTCACGCGCCGTTTCCGCCATCGAGGCGACCACCGTCTCCAAAGTGTCCGTCGAAAGACCCGTTTCCAAAATGAAACCCGCCGTCAGATACAGCGGCCGCGCCCCCATCGAGGCGAGATCGTTCACCGTGCCGCACACCGCGAGCCGCCCGATATCGCCGCCCGGGAAAAAAAGCGGCTCCACGACGAAACTGTCCGTCGTCATCACCGGCACCCCCGAAAGCGCCGGCAGCACCGCCCCGTCCTCCATTCGCGCCAAAATCGGATTCTCGAAATATTTCGCGAAAAGAGAAGAAACGAGCCGCCCCGTCTCCTCCCCGCCGCTCCCGTGCCGAAGTTCTATTTGCATGATTCGTTCCTTTCTGCGTGATTTGCTTTCTGCGCCATTTTCGATGTAGCTATGCGCCGTGCGGTATGCGCCGTGCGCTTTAATTTGTGCGCTGCGCGGCATTTTTATAATCGCTCGCTCCGCTCGCTCGCGCTGCGCGCGGCTATGCCGCCTTCGGCGGCGAGGCGCCATCGGCGCCGATTACAACAAATTCGTCGCCGCAGGCGACACCTCTCATCGATTAGCGTAGCGATATCGATGCCATACAAAAATCGTCGCGTAGCGACACCTCTTAAAGCGCATACCGCACGGCGCACGGCGCATAGCTACAGCACCCATGTCGCACCAAGCCGCGCGCCCCAAAAGTCGCACTACATTTCCCGATAATTCACGCAGCACGCGCCCTCACTGCTCACCATGCACGCCCCCACCGGATGCTCCGGCGTGCACACACGACCGAAACACGAGCACCCCTTCGGGGCGATTTTCCCCGTCAGCACCGCGTCGCAACGGCAGCCGGGCGGCATCTTATCCTCCGAAAGCCCCCGGCTCCCCGCATCCAAATATTCATACGCCGGCGAAAGATACAGCCCCGAGCCCGGAATTTCCCCCAGGCCCCGCCATACCGCATCCCCCGGCACGAAAACTTCATCCAAAAGCGCCTTCGCGCGCACGTTTCCCTCCTCCGTCACCACCGACGGATACTCATTCCAGAAACCGTGCCGCCCCCGCGACGCCTCCAGCACCAGCCGCGAAAGAGCGCGCAAAAGATCCGGCGCCGTGAAACCGCCGATCACCATCGTTTCCTCACATTCCTCGGATAAACGACGGAAAAGGCCCGCGCCCGTCACCACGGCCACATGCCCCGGGCAGAGGAAACCGTCGATCCGTTTCTCCGCCGCAATCTTCCGCATCGCCTGCGGCATCGTTTTGAGCGCCGTGAGGAAACGCACATTTTCTATCTTTTCCTCGTGCACCCGATGCACCAAATTCGCCCACACCGGCGCCGTCGTCTCAAAACCCACCGCCGCCAGGACGAACGTTTCCGAAAGATTCGCTTTCGCAGTTTCCAAAGCCTCCTCCGGATTGTACAGGAAATCCACCGCGCCGCCCTGCGCCTTCGCCCCCGCAAGAGATATCCGGCTCCCCGGCACCGCAAGCAAATCCCCGAAAGCCAGCACTCGCCGGCCCGGCGTAAGCGCTGTTTCCACAAGCTTATCGATATACGACGTCGGCGTCACACACACAGGGCACCCCGGCCCCGAAACGAAAGAAATCGCCTCCGGCAAAAGCTGCCGAATCCCCGTCCGATACAGAGCCGAAGTATGCGTCCCGCACACCTCCATCAGCCGAAGCGGTCGCCCGCGGTAACCCGAAAGCCACGCCGCCAGCTCCCGCTCCCTCATCGCTCCTCCTCCGACGCCGCCGCCAAATCACGGAACAGCGCGATCCAATCCCGCGCCTCATCCTTCTCCACGATCTGAATCGCCATCCCCGCATGCACCAGCACAAAATCGCCGACCTTCGCCGGCACCAACCGCAAATTCACGCGGACCTCCGTCCCCGAAAAATCCACCGTCCCATACGAGCCCGAAACAGAAACGACCCGCCCCGGATACGCCACACACATACGCAAACCTCTCTATATCAAAGCCGAAATTTTAGAAACATATCATTAAATTATTATATCACATATACCTTGCCGAACCTGTCAGGAAAGAGAGAAGCGGAAAGGGGAAAGGGGAAAGAGGCGCGCTCGGCTTAATGACCTTGGCTCCCATGAAAGGGGAGCCGGCATGAGCGTAGCGAGCGACTGAGGGGTCGCTCTCAAATGTAGCACTATCTTATAGGGGAAACAAAAAAGAAGCTTCCGCAGCGAGTCCCGTTTCCGGAGTCCCCGACCCGCCGCTTCGGCTTCCAACTACATCATACCACATCACCCGGACAACCACTTTTTCAGGAAACGGAAAAACGGGCGCGCAAAAAATCCCGGATTGGTTTCCGGGATTTTTCGGTTTCCGCTTATTTTTCTATTTGCTTGTAGTATTTCGTTCCTTTGTCGGAGCCGTGCATGTAATTCATGAGCTCTTCGGCGCGCTCGGGGGTGAGGTGGCAGGCTTCGGCGTATTCCACGAGGGGGTTGCCACGCTGTTTCCTTTTGTTTGCCATGACGGCACGGCGGGTCACTTTGTCCATGCCTTTCACTTCTTCGAGGTCGGCTTGGCGCCGTTTGTCGCGGAAGATCATGTATTCGAGGGTGTCGTCCGCTTCTTGCTGCGTCATTTTCCCCTCGCGCACGAGCTCGGCCAAGTAGTATTTGGCGGCTTCGGGGCGATGGGGTTCCGTTTCCCGAAGTTCGGCCGGCATATCGGGCGGGGGCATCATGCGCGCATCGGCACCGCAGGCGCCGGCGAGCAGGAAGACGGCGGCAAGTAGAATAGCTTTTCTCATAGTTTCCTCTTAGAATTCGTACGACATGGAAACGGTATAAGTGCGGCCGGCTGCGTGCTGCCACATCCAATAATCGCGATTGAGAAGGTTATTCACGGCAAATCCGATGGTGGCGCCTTTGGCGAATTTGTACTGTGCACCGAGGTTCAATGTGTAAGCGGCATCGTTGGAATACATCGCATGGGAGCGATATCCGGGTTCGTTCCTGCTGCTGACGTATTCGGCTTCGAAATATCCGTTCCATTTATCTTTATTATACGAAAGGCCGGCGTGGAAGGTGTGCCGCGGGATAGAGTAGAGTGTTTTGTCGTTTCCGTCTTTAGCATCGACATAAGCATAATTGACGTACCCGGAAAGGGCCGGCGTAAAGGCATGGGTCAGTTCGATTTCGAAACCGGTACGCTTCGCTTCCTTGACATTCACATAATGCTTGTAATTGCCGATCTGGTCATAATCTATCAGGTCTTTTGTCTTCGCATAGTAAAGGGAGAATGTGAGCCCGGTCTTTTTATTCAGTTTCTGCTTCATGCCGATTTCATACGTATCTGTCTTTTCGGGATCGAGATCCGGATTGGCGATATAGCCATAGCTCGGATCGTTACGATACATCTGATAGAGTGTCGGCGGATTGAAGGAATGTCCGTAGGAAACATAGTATGTGCTTCTTTCGTTCGGCGTATATTCAAAGGACAGTTTCGGACTGAGCTCGTTGTAGGTGCTTTCTTCCTGCTTGATATCGGTCGTATCATTGTGGAAATATCCGTCGTATTTCTTGTATCGATCCCAGCGGAGACCCGCATACATTTTCCATTCTTGATTGAAGGAGTAGCAGTCCTGGACAAAAGCGGAAACAGTAAGATTCGTGCCGCCCATTTTGCTATTCACTTTAGTAACGGAATTTTTATCACCCCAATGCGCGACGGTTTCCTTCATATAATCCATGGAGTCTTTCTGAAAATCCATGCCCGCAATAATCCGATTTTTCCCGACTTCCCATTCTTTCTGGAAATCGAGTTTATAAGATTTATTCGGATAATGGTTCTTGCTGCCGCTTCCTTCACCGGCCAGATCGCTCCCGGTGGTGTACCCGGCATCTTTGACATTTGTGAGCCCGAAGTTCGCGGTAAATTTGCTCTTTTCATCCCGATAGTTTAATGCATGAATATCCACATTGCGGAAACCGTTGTAATCGTTGAATGCGCTTTCTGTGAAATTATAATATTTTCCGTCCGGCAAAAGGGCACTGCCGGAAAAGAGTGTATTTCCGTCCGCATCTTTGATATAGGAAACGGGATCATGCCCAAAGTAACGATATTCATCATGGGTATAGCGGTAGGTGATCGTCTGCCCTTCGGCGAATTTGTATTTCAATTTAAAATTATAAGTATTGTCTTTGCTGGCGCCGGTGCCCGGATAACCGAGAAGGTAGACGGTCTTTCCCGTATTTCTGATATGCGTAACGGCGCCTGTTCCGACGGTGCCGGTGGCCTTGGCTTTTCCACTCGAGGCAGAGGAATATTTCTTCAAATATCCTTTTGTCGTCTTATTTTCGTATCCGAAGGAGAAAGAGAGCCGATCGCTCAGTTTCTGCGCCACGTAAATGCCTTTTTTCCACGTATTATTCGAGCCGTAAGAAGCATAGACTTTCACGGAATTTTTGTCCGGATTTTTGGATGTGATATTAATAACGGCACCGACGGCACGCCCGCCGTAGAGGGAGGAAGCGGCGCCGCGTACCAATTCGATTTTAGCGACGTCATCGATGGCGACGGCGTTCCAATTCACGCCGCCTTCGTAACCGTCATTGAGCGGCATGCCATCATAAAGGACGAGGATGTCTTTTTCCTCGTAGCCGCGAATGGAAATTTCATTTCCCACATCGGACATGCCCTGCGCGCGCGCGTCGAATACACCGGGAAGCATACCGATGGCTTCGGTGATGGTGCGCACATTGCGTTTATCAATATCCTCCGCAGTGACGACACTGACGGCAGCCGGCGTTTCGTATACGGTCTGCTTCGTCTTAGTCGCCGAGACGACGACTTCATCCAAATCGGAAACGGTGGGCGTATCCGCCGCATACACGGATCCCGCACAAAGGACCGTAGCCGCACCTAAAAATGCGATGATTTCCCTTTTCAAATTGCGTTCTTTCATAGATTTCTCCTCACTTTTTTAACGCAGAAATAAAATCATTTATGATTTGTGATTTTCCCCTCACAAATCATAGCAAAACATGCTAATTTATTATATCACTCCCTTAATTTTCTGCAAAGATTTTCAAAGAAAAAGAAATTCGGCACACCGAAAAAATCCCGGAACAAGTCCGGGATGACGATGTGGGGCGTCCGGGATAACGCTATGGGTTCGTGCTGAAATTGTGGCTCTGCGAGCCACTCTATCTTCCGGCGCTTCGCGCCACCTTCCTTCAAAGGAAGGCTT
>CAVJQK010000095.1:0-2561 GCA_963651795.1 Erysipelotrichaceae bacterium
AGAAGAAAGAAATGAAGTAGGCGCGCCGAAGGCGCGCCATCCCGCGCAGCGGGATAAAAGCGCAGCGTCATTCCGCGCAGCGGAATAAACAAATGTCGCACTACCGCAGCAGCGGGATTCCTGCGTTCAAAAGCTTTTCTTCGGAAAGTTACGAAAAGTTTCCGAAAAGTTTTTGGAAACTTTATATTTTTCACGACGCAAAAGGCGGAAAAGTGTTGAAAAAACGGGATGATGTTGGTATAATAGCAACGTTGCACCGTGCGAAGCAGGGTATCTCGGCCGGATGACCGCGTCCGCACGTGCGAATTTTTCAGGAAGCGGGGATGTTTCCCGCGGTTGTTTACTTAAAAGAAACAGCCGGCCGGGTTGTAATGAAAAGTCCCATGTTTCCAAGTAAACTATGAAGTGGAAGGTGGCCTGCAGCGCAGGGGAATTTCCACGGAGCAGTTCATTCAGGAAATGAACGTCAGGAGGTTTAACGAATGTCCAAACAAGAAAAAATCAGAATTCGTCTGAAGGGCTATGATCACAAAGCAGTCGATCAGAGCGCGGCGAAAATTGTCGAGACCGCAAAGAGAACGGGATCCCGTGTTTCCGGCCCGATTCCGCTCCCCACCGAACGGAATGTCTACACGATCCTCCGTTCCCCGCATGTCAATAAAGACAGCCGCGAACAGTTTGAAATGCGTACGCATAAGAGACTGATCGATATTCTCGATCCTTCCAAAAAGACGGCTGACGCGCTGATGAGACTTGAGCTCCCGGCCGGCGTCAGCATTGAAGTTAAAGCGTAAGGAGGTGCGAAAATGTCTAAAGCTATTTTGGGAACGAAACTCGGTATGTCTCAGATCTTCGCCGAAAACGGCAATCTGATTCCCGTGACCGTGATCGAAACGACGCCGAATACGGTCGTCGCGATTAAGACGGTCGAGACCGACGGATACAATGCCATCCAGCTCGGTTACGGCGCCGTCAAAGAAAAACACCTGACTAAGCCGGTCAAAGGCCAGTTTGAAAAAGCAGGCGTAGCTCCCGTGAAATACTTGCGCGAAGTCAGAACCGACGATGTGGCAAGTTATACGGTAGGCCAAACTCTGGCAGCCGATATTTTTGCGGAAGGCGAAATTGTAGACGTCATCGGCACGAGTAAAGGTAAAGGTTTTGCCGGTACGATTAAGCGTTACAATTTCCGCCGCGGGCCCGAAACCCACGGTTCCAAGAATCATCGTCAGCCGGCTTCCCTGGGCGCTCGTATGTCCGGCGGCGGCGGCAAAGTTTTCAAAGGCAAAAAACTCCCCGGTCAGATGGGCGGCGTTCGTGTCACGGTACAGCATCTTTCTGTCGTACGTGTCGACACGGCGCGCAATCTCATGCTCGTTAAAGGCGGCATTCCCGGACCTAAGGGAAGTCTCGTCATGGTACAGGCTACCGCAAAGCCTGTCAAATAATCGGGAGGAAAACCAATGTCCAAAGTTCAAATGTACAATATCGCGGCGGAAACCGTCGGCGAAATCGAACTGAATGACAGTGTCTTCGGTGTGGAATACAACGAACCTGTGATTCACATGGCGGTGGTTCGCCAGATGGCCAATGAACGCCTCGGCACCCACGCGACCAAGACCCGCGGCCTCGTTCGCGGCGGCGGCAAGAAGCCGTGGAAACAGAAGGGCACCGGCCGTGCCCGTGTCGGATCCATCCGTTCGCCCCTCTGGGTCGGCGGCGGTACCGTTTTCGGACCGACTCCGAGATCTCATGCGAGGGGCATGAACCGCAAGGAAAGACGCTTGGCCGTCAAGTCCGCTCTCTCCGAAAAGCTCCGCGCCGGCGAGCTTGTCATTCTCGACAAGGTCGGTTTCGAAGCGCCGAAGACGAAAGCGGCGGTCGCGATGCTCAAAGCATTCGATGTTTCCGGTAAAGCTCTCATCATCGACGGTGATGAAGCGGTGGCCAATACGATTCTCTCCGCTCGCAATATCCCGGGCGTGAAGGCGATGGCGACGGAAAATATCAATATTTACGACATCATCCATTACACCAAACTCTTCCTCACGAAGAGCGCAGTAGAAAAGATTGAGGAGGTTCTCGCATAATGGAAGCACGCGATATCCTCGTGAAACCGATTATCACGGAAAAATCCACCGCTCTCATGGAAGAGGGGAAATACACGTTCCGCGTACCGCCGGCAGCGACGAAAATCCAGATCCGCCAGGCTGTGGAACAGATTTTCAAAGTTAAAGTCCAAGCGGTCAATACAATGCGCTACGAAGGCAAGCTGAAACGCATGGGTCGTTTCCAGGGCCGCCGCAGCAATTGGAAGAAAGCCATCGTCACCCTTTGCCCGGGTGAATCGATCGAATTCTTCCAAGGGGTCTAATACAGGGAGGACATACAGCAAATGGCTTACAAATCTTTTAAACCGTATACCCCCGGACGCCGTCAGATGACCGTTTCCACTTTTGAGGAAATTACGACCGACAAGCCCGAGAAATCCCTTCTCGCGCCGATTCACAATCACGGCGGTCGCAACGGTTCGGGTAAAATGACTGTCCGTCATCAGGGCG
>CAVJQK010000095.1:2571-5498 GCA_963651795.1 Erysipelotrichaceae bacterium
ATCATCGATTTCAAACGTCAGAAGGATAATGTACCGGCTAAAGTCGCGACGATCGAATACGATCCGAACCGCACCTGCCGCATTGCTCTTCTGAATTATGCGGACGGCGAAAAACGTTACATCCTGGCGCCGCGCGGACTGAAAGTCGGCGATGTCGTCATGTCCGGTCCCGAATCCGATATTAAGCCGGGGAACTGCCTCCCGCTGCTCAATATTCCGCTCGGTACCAATGTCCACAATGTCGAACTCAAGATCGGCAAGGGCGGCCAGATGGTCCGTGCAGCGGGCGAAACGGCTCAGCTCATGGCAAAAGAAGGCGATTATGCACTTCTCCGTCTTCCTTCCGGCGAACTCCGCCGCGTGCACATTCGCTGCCGCGCGACCGTCGGTATCGTGGGCAATGAAGATCACGAAAACATCACGCTCGGCAAAGCCGGCCGCAACCGCTGGCTCGGCGTACGCCCGGCCAACCGCGGCGTCGTCATGAACCCGAACGACCATCCGCACGGCGGCGGCGAAGGCAAATCCCCCGTCGGCAGAAAGCGCCCGGTTACCCCGTGGGGCAAGCCCGCTTACGGCGTGAAGACGCGTGACAACAAGAAAGCATCCACGAAGCTTATCGTAAAGAGACGCAAGTAAGATAAGGAGGAAACAAAGTGTCCAGATCCGTCAAAAAAGGCCCGTTCGTCGCTTTCTCCCTTGTGAAGAAAATCGACGCCATGAACGAAGCCAATGAAAAGAAAGTTATCAAAACCTGGTCCCGTGCTTCCACCATCCTGCCGGACTTCGTCGGTCACACGATCGCGGTGCACGACGGCAGAAAACACGTACCGGTATATGTCACCGAAGATATGGTCGGCCACAAACTCGGAGAATTCGCTCCGACCCGCACCTACAAGGGACATGTGAAAGCCAATAAGAAATAATCGGGGAGGAAAACATGGAAGTACAGGCAATCACCAGAAATATCCGCATTTCGCCCCGTAAAGTCCGCATCGTCATCGATGTGATTCGCGGCAAAGACTGCGGCGAGGCACTGGCCATTCTTCGCCAGACCCCCAAGGCGGCATCCTCCGTTGTCGAAAAGACACTGAGAAGCGCCATGGCAAATGCTGAAAACAACAACGATATGAATATCGATAATCTTTATGTATCCACGACCTATGTAGATGCAGGCCCGATCATGAAACGAATTCATCCGCGCTCCCGCGGCCAAGCGTTCGCCATTATGAAACGCACCAGCACACTTACAATCAAAGTCGCCGAAAGAGAATAACGAGGAGGAAGACGATGGGTCAAAAAGTTAATCCGCATGGACTTCGCGTCGGCATCATTGACGACTGGGATTCCAAATGGTACGCGGAAAAAGATTACGCGAAACTTCTCGTAGAAGACGCCAAAATCCGCGCATTCCTGAAGAAACACCTGTTCATCGCAGGCATTTCCAAAATCGGCATTAAACGCGTCAACGGACGTGTGAAACTTGCCATCTACACCGCAAAGCCGGGCATGGTCATCGGCCGCGGCGGCACCGGTATCGAAGATATTAAAAAAGCACTCTCTTCGATCACCGATAAAGAAATCGACATCGATATTCTCGAAATCCGTTCCAAAGACATGAGCGCCATCCTGGTCGCCGAAGACATTGCCGCGCAGCTCGAAAAACGTATCGGTTTCCGCCGCGCGATCAAGCAGGCCGTCGGACGCACCATGCGTGCCGGCGCCAAAGGAATCAAGGTTATGGTTTCCGGACGCCTCGGCGGTGCCGAAATCGCCCGCTCCGAATCCTACCGTGAAGGTTCCATTCCGCTGCAGACGCTGCGTGCCAATATCGACTACGGCGTCACCGCCGCACACACCACCTACGGTGCCATCGGCATTAAAGTATGGATCTACAAAGGCCAGGTAGCACCAGGCGAACTCGTACCGGAAAACGAAAATATCCGCGACGGCAAGAGCAAAAACGACCGTCGTGAAGGCCGTGACGGACGCCGCGGCGGCCGCAGAGGCGATCGTCGTGAAGGACGCGGCGAACGCAGAGCAAAGAATACGGAAAGGAGCGACGCGTAATGTTAATTCCGAAACGTACCAAGTACCGCAAGCAATTCCGCGGACGCATGAAAGGCCGTGCACATCGCGGCAACACCGTGGCTTTCGGTGAATACGGCATGGTCGCTCTCGAACCGTCCTGGATCACCAACCGCCAGATCGAAGCAGCCCGTATCGCCATGACGCGTTACATTAAGCGCGGCGGCAAAGTATGGATTAAAATTTTCCCCGACAAGCCGGTCACCGCAAAACCGCTCGGCACCCGCCAGGGCTCCGGTAAGGGCTCCGTCGAATACTGGGTGGCAGTCGCCAAACCGGGCCGCGTACTTTTCGAAATCGCGGGCGTCCCGATGGAAACGGCGAAAGAAGCCATCCGCCTGGCAGGCAACAAACTGCCGATTAAAACCAAATTCGTAGTCAAGGGTCAGGAAGAAGTGGCAGGTGAATAAAATGAAGGTCAATGAAATCCGCAACCTCTCAGCTGCCGAAATGGACGAAAAAGTCGCCGGCCTGAAGGAAGAACTGTTTAACCTCCGTTTTCAGCTCGCTACCGGTCAGCTCGAAAATCCCGCGCGTATTCGCGAAGTCAAGAAAACCATCGCACGGATCAAAACCGTAAAGCGTGAAGAAGAATTGAAAGCTGCCGAATAAGGCAAGAAACATAGGAGGATTCCACCGTGGCAGAAGAAAGAAATCTGCGCAAAGTGCGCCAGGGAGTTGTCGTCAGCGACAAAATGGACAAAACCGTCGTCGTCGCCGTAGAACGCAAAGTTCCCCACAAACTTTACAACAAACCTATCAATACCACAAAAAGATTCAAAGCGCATGACGAAAACAACGAATGCCGTGTCGGTGATACGGTCCGCATCGTCGAGACT
>CAVJQK010000096.1:0-5484 GCA_963651795.1 Erysipelotrichaceae bacterium
GTCGAATATGATGACGGGAAACCGGTGCGCATCGATGCGATTGTCATTTCTTCTCAGCACAGCGAAGACGTTTCTCATGAGACAATCGAAAAAGATTTAATCGGAGAGGTCATTCGCAAAGTCATTCCGGCCGAATATTTGGATGAAAATACGAAATATTATATCAATCCGACGGGACGCTTTGTGATTGGCGGGCCGCAGGGCGATGCGGGGCTCACGGGGCGTAAAATTATCGTCGATACCTACGGCGGCATGGCGCGTCACGGCGGCGGCGCTTTTTCCGGAAAAGATCCGACGAAAGTCGACCGTTCCGCGGCATATGCGGCACGCTACGTGGCGAAAAATATCGTCGCGGCGGGGCTTGCCGATAAATGCGAAATTCAGCTGGCGTATGCGATCGGCGTCGCGCGTCCCGTTTCCATTCTGGTTGATACATTCGGGACCGGAAAAATCGATGATGAAGCAATCGTCGAGCTGGTGAAAAAGAATTTCGAGCTTCGTCCGGCCGGCATTATCGATATGCTGGATCTGCGCCGCCCGATTTACAAACAGACGGCCGCCTACGGGCATTTCGGCCGCACGGATGTGGATTTGCCGTGGGAACATACGGATAAAGCGGAAACTTTGCGCGCACAGGCGGGAATCTGAAAGTAGCTTGACAACGGCGCCCCGTTTCAGTAAGATAGGCATATAATAATATCTGTTTTAGATGTATTAAGGAGGAAGAATTATGGCTAAAGTCGCAATCGTATATTGGTCCGGTTCCGGTAATACCGAAGCTATGGCGCAGGCTGTGGAAGAAGGGGCAAAGAATGCCGGAGCGGAAACTCTGCTTTCTTTTGTAAGCGATACGAATGCCGCAGACATTGCCGCATATGATCATATTATTCTCGGCTGCCCGGCGATGGGAAATGAAGAACTCGAAGAATATGAATTCGAACCGTTCTTCGCGGATCTCCTTCCGAGCCTTCCGGGTAAAGTCGTCGGCATTTTCGGTTCTTATGCATGGAACCAGGGCGATTGGATTGAAAACTGGAAAGCACGTCTCGAAGAAGGCGGCGTTTCCTTGGTTGCCGATCCGGTCAAAGCGTACAGCATGCCCGATGATGAAGCGCTCGATGCCTGCAAAGCACTCGGCGAAGCTGTCGCAAACGCTTAATTGACAAACGAAGCGTTCTCTTTTGAGGACGCTTTTTGTTTATGAAAAAACGGAGGAATGAGCATGGGAAATAAAACGGCTGTGATTTATGTTTCGTCCACGGGCAATACGGAGGCAATGGCCGAGGCCGTCGCCGTCGGAGCCCGCCGCCATTCCGATGAAGTCCTGCTGGCTTCCGTTTCCGATGTGAAACCGGAGGATATCGCGCAAAAGTATGATTGCATTTTGCTGGGAAGTCCCGCAATGGGCGTCGAAGTCATTGAAGAGTCGCAAATGAAACCGTTTACAGAGACGCTCAAGCCTTTGATTTCCGGGAAACGGATGGGCGTATTCGGTTCCTGCGGGTGGAGTCACGGCGCATGGCTGAATTCCTGGCAGCAATCGCTGAAATTTGCGGGCGGCTTTTTCCCCGCAAAACCGGTATTGGCTTACGGATATCCGGATGAGGAAGCCATGAAAAATTGTGAAGATTTGGGAGAGTGTGTCACGAAGGAAGCGTGACGGTTTTTCAAAAAAAGGAGATTGTTTCCATGGATTGGGACAGCAAATTTTCAAAGAATGTCAGTGTCGTGCCGCCGTCGGGGATTCGCAAATTTTTCGATTTGGCGAATACGATGGAAGGCGTCATTTCTCTCGGCGTCGGCGAGCCGGATTATGCGGCGCCCGATAAAGTCATCGATGCCTGCGTGAAAAGTTTGAAAGAAAAGAAAACGTCGTACACTTCGAATTTGGGGCTTATCGAATTGCGTCAGGCGATTGCGAAACTGTTTACGACCCGCTACGGCGTCGATTACGATCCGAAATCGGAAATCGTCGTCACGGTCGGCGTTTCCGAAGCGATTACGATTGCGATGACGGCGCTTTTGAATCCGGGTGATGAAGTGCTCATTCCGGACCCGGCGTATGTGGCGTATCCGGCCTGCGTACAATTTGCGGGCGGCACGCCGGTGCTCGTCCCGACATTTGAAAAAGATGATTTCAAACTGACGGTCGAAGAGCTCGAAAAGAAAGTCACGCCGCACACGAAAGTGCTGCTCGTCGGCTATCCGAATAACCCGACCGGCACGGTCATGACAAAAGCCGATTTGGAAAAAATCGCCGCCTTTGTGGAAAAACACGATCTCATCGTCATTTCCGACGAAATTTATTGCGACCTCACCTATGAAGGGCAGCACACTTGCTTCGCGTCCCTTCCCGGCATGAAAGAGCGCACGATCGTCCTTAACGGTTTCTCCAAATCGTACGCGATGACGGGCCTTCGTATCGGCTATCTCTGCGCACCGGCCAAAGCGGTGGAGCAGATTTACAAAGTGCATCAATACGCGATTCTGTGCGCTTCCGTCACGAGCCAGTACGGCGCCATCGAAGCGCTTGCGAATTGCGAAGAAGACGTCAAAGCGATGTACGACGAATATGCGGCACGTCGCGTCATGATTTACGAAGGACTGAAAGAAATCGGTTTGCATTGCTTCGAACCGAAAGGCGCCTTCTACATTTTCCCGGACATCAGCATCACCGGCATGTCGGACGAAGAATTCTGCGAAGAACTTCTGAAAGAAGAAAAAATCGGCGTTGTCCCGGGCTCCTGCTTCGGCGTCCAAGGCAAAAATCACATCCGCATTTCCTATGCGGCCAGCCGCGAAAATATCAAAGAAGCGCTGAAACGCATCGGCGCATTCGTGGAACGCCATAAAAAATAATTTTGAAACTGTCGAAGATCTCTCCGTTTCCGTGCGGAGAGATTTTTCTTTTGGGTGTATAATAATTTTGTATGAAAAATATATCTTGAGGAGGATATCATATGAAAAAAGGGAAACTGTACGGGATCGGTGTCGGTCCCGGAGACTCAAAACTTCTGACGGTGAAAGCCGTGGAAGCGATTCGAAATTGCGACATGATCATCACGCCGAAAACGGAGAAAAAAGAGGGCTCCGTCGCGTGGAACATCGCAAAACCTTACATTCCTGAGAATACGGAAATTTTGCCGATGGTCTTCCAAATGAATACGGATATGGAAGCCGTGGCGCGGCAATGGGAAGAAAATCGCCGCATCATTTGCGAGAAACTCGATGAAGGGAAAAATCTCGTATTCCTCACATTGGGCGATCCCATGCTCTACAGCACGTATATGTACATTTTCCGCGCGCTCGAAGGGACGGAGTACGAAGCGGAAAATATTCCTGGCATTCCGGCATTTATCGGCATCGCCAATGCAATCGGAATGCCGCTGGCCGAATGGGAGGAAACGGTACTCATTCTTCCCGCGACGGCATCTCCCGAAAAAATCGACCGCGCCCTTTCCGCGGCCGATCATGCCGTCATCATGAAAGTTTATAAAAATTGGGCGTACATTCAAAAAGAATTGCGCAAGCATCATTTGATCAAAAATGCCGTGATGGTCTCGCGTGCGGGTCTTCCCGATGAAATCATCGAAAAAGATCTGGATGCTCTCCCGGCCGATTATAAACCGAATTACCTCAGCACGATTTTGACGAAACGGGACAACGAATGATGGGAAACGGAAACTTCCCCCGCATCGTGCTGGCCGGCGTCTCGAGCGGAGTCGGAAAGACGACCATCGTGACGGGGCTTTTGCGCGCTCTTTTTGACAAAGGTCTTGCCGCGCAGCCCTTCAAAGTCGGACCCGATTATATCGATCCCGGTTTCCACGCCAAAGCCGCCGGACGCGAATCGTATAATCTCGATACGTGGCTCGTCCCGGAAGAACGGCTCGTTTCCACCTTTCGGACGCTTGCCGAAGGCGCGGATATTTCCGTCATCGAAGGCGTCATGGGATTATTCGACGGCGGGGGAAAGGGCGTTTCCTCTTCGGCGCACATTGCGCGGCTGCTCGATGCGCCCGTCATTCTCGTCATGAATTGTCGCTCCATGGGGCAGAGCGCGGCGGCCGTTGCTTTGGGATACAGAAACTACGCGCCCGATTTGCATTTGGCCGGCGTGATTTTAAATCAATTGGGTTCGGACAATCACGAAGCCATTATTCGCGAAGCCATGGCCGAAATCGGAATGCCCGTCCTGGGCGCATTGCATCGCGACGATTCCCTCCAAACGCCCGAGCGTCACTTGGGACTCACGCCCGTCACGGAAACGGAAACGGACGCGCTCATCGAAAATATGGCGCGCGTCATGAAAGAGCGCCTCGACATTCCGAAAATTTCGGAAATCGCCCAATCGGCGCCGGCTCTTCCGGAAACGGAAAAAGCGAAAGTTTCCGAAACGTATCATGTACGGATCGGCGTCGCCAAAGACGAAGCCTTTACCTTTTATTATCCGACGAGCCTTGCGGCGCTCTCCGAACGCGGCGCGACATTGGTGCCGTTTTCCCCGATGCGGGACAGTGAAATTCCCGATGCGGACGGATTAGTATTCGGAGGCGGTTTTCCGGAAATGTTTCTAAATGAACTTTCCGGAAATGTTTCCATGAAAAAATCCATCGAAAAAGCCGCGGCGCGCGGGATGCCGATTTACGCCGAATGCGGGGGGCTCATGTATCTTTGCCGGCAAATTGCCGGATTTTCGGAGGAAACGTACGATATGGTTGGCTTGGTGCCGGCCGTATGCCGCATGCAAAAAAAGCTTCGCCGCGTCGGCTACGTGACGGCGAAAGCCTTGCGAAAAAGCGTCGCGGCCGAACCGGGCGAAATGCTTTTGGGGCATGAGTTTCATTTTTCCGAATTGGAACCGGACACGGCCGATTTCCCGTGGGCGTACGAAATGGTCGGCACAAGGCAAAAAGACGCGCATCGGGACGGTTATGCGGCGGGAAATGTGCTCGCCTCGTATTTGCACATGAATTTCGACGGAAATCCGACGGCAGCCGATCGGTTCCTCGCAAGCTGCGAGAAGTTTCAAAAATCGCACACATAGGAGGCGCAAGATGAAAGAACAGGCAGGACTCGTCCTCATCAATACGGGCACGGGAAAAGGGAAAACGACGGCGGCGCTCGGCACGGCCCTCCGCGCGTGGGGGAACGGCCAGCGCGTCCTCATTTTGCAATTCATCAAAGGCGGATGGAAATACGGAGAACTCGAAGCCGTCGCGGCACTGGGACGCATCAACGGAAATATCGAAATTCGCTCCATGGGCGACGGTTTCGTACATCATAATCGCGAGGAAAATGAAGCGGAATTTTTGCGCAAAAAGGAAATCGCGCAAAAAGCGTGGGAGACGGCCGTTGCGGAAATCATGAGCGACAAATGGGATCTCGTTATTTTGGATGAAGTCAATATTGCGATTTATTTCGACATGTTGGAAACGGAAAAAGTCGCGGACATGATTCGCAATCGTCCGAAAAGACTCAATC
>CAVJQK010000097.1:0-5475 GCA_963651795.1 Erysipelotrichaceae bacterium
GGTGTCGCCTGCGACGACGATTCTTTGCACTTTGCACTTTGCACTTTGCACTCTGCACTCTGCACTTTGCACTTTTATCTTGTCTTCTTCTCTATCTCGTGAATCGCGATGAGATCTTTCAGGAGGCCTTCCAGCGAGGAGAGGTAGAGCATGTTTGTCGAGTCGGAGAGGCCTTCCGGCGGATTGTCGTGAACTTCCATGAAGAAACCGTCGACACCGGCGCCCGCCGCGGCTCTCGCCAGATACGGAATGAATTCGCGCTGGCCGCCCGTCGATGTCCCGTTTCCTCCGGGGAGCTGCACGCTGTGCGTCGCATCGAAAATGACGGGATAGCCGAATTGGCGCATGATCGGGAAGGAACGCATATCGACGACGAGATTGTGATAGCCGAAAGAAGTGCCGCGATCGGTCAAAGCGAGATTTTCGTTTCCGGCTTCTTCCATTTTTTCGAGGACGTTTTTCATATCCTCCGGCGCGAGGAACTGGCCTTTTTTCACATTCACCGGGACGCCCGTCTTCGCCGCGCCGTAGACGAGATCCGTCTGACGGCACAGAAACGCGGGAATTTGCATCATGTCGAGCACTTCGGCCGCGGGCGCCAGCTGAGAAACGTCGTGCACATCGGAGAGCACGGGGACGCCGAGTTCTTTTTTAATCGACGCGAGGATTTCGAGCCCTTTTTCGAGCCCCGGCCCGCGGAAGGATTTATACGAGGAGCGATTTGCCTTATCGAACGACGCCTTGAAAATGTAATCGACACCGAGGCGGTCGCAGATTTTTTTGACTTCGCGGCCGATCATGAGCGTACGTTCGTAGCCTTCGATGACGCAGGGGCCGGCGATGAGGAAGAGGCGGCTGCCGTCCAAATGTAAGTTTCCGACTTGAATGGGTTTCATTTTGTTTCCGTCCTTTCAAAATACGCCTCGGCTTTGGCGAGGTCTTCGGGAGTATCAATGCCGATATCGGCCGTTTTTTCGATGATGACGCCGATTTTGTATCCCATTTCCAGCGCGCGGAGCTGCTCCAAAGATTCCGTCTTTTCGAGCGGCGTCTGCGGCATTTTCGCATAAGCCGAAAGGAAACCGGCGCGATACGCGTAAATGCCCACATGTTTCAGCGCCGGTGTCTCGAAATCGTGGCGCGGATACGGGATGAGGGAACGCGAGAAATAGAGCGCGTCTCCCTTTTGATTTAAAACGACTTTCACGGCGGAGGGATCGTCGTATTCTTCTTCGGAAAGCGGCGTCGCGACGGTCGCCATATCGAGGTCGCTTCTGGAAACTAAAAGATTCGCGAGCTTATCGATGACGTCCGGATCAATCAGCGGTTCATCGCCCTGGACATTCACGACGATATCGTAATCGGGGTATTTTTCGATGACTTCCGCCAGGCGATCCGTCCCCGTCGGGCAGGATTCGCTCGTCATGACGGGCGTGCCGCCGAAGCTTTCGACTTCGGAAACGATATCGGGATGATCGGTCGCGACGAGCACGATATCCGGGACTTTTGCGAGGCTCGCGCGCTCATACACGCGGCGGACGAGTGTCTTGCCGTGAATGAGGCGGAGCGGTTTCCCCGGAAGCCGCGTCGATGCGTAGCGCGATGGGATGATACATGCGATTTTCATATGATTCCTCCTTGGGAAAGTGCATAGTGCATAGTGCATAGTGCATAGCAAAAAGGCATGAGGTCAGGATGCGCTCCGCGCATATCCTGTTTTATGCCGCGGGCGCGCGTCTTTCCTCTTCCCTCTTCACCCTTCACTTCAAAATGAGATTCAGGATTTCGCCGAAAGGTGAAGAGGCGCCGGTTTCTTTCATTTCTATGCCGAGGACTTTGATGTAGGCGGCGTCTTCGGGCGAAAGGACGATGTTTTCTTTGATTTTCACGGCGTCTTTTTCCGTGATGACAAGCGAGGCCGCGCCGTGTTTTTTCGCTTCGGAAACGGCATCCGCCACGTCCGCTTTCGTATAGGCCGCGTGATCGGGAAGTGTCTTCATGCCGAGAACCGTGAGCCCCGCTTCCTCCGCCGTCTTCCGAAAGGCCGCCGGGTTTCCGATGCCGGACAAAAGAAACGCCGTCCCCTTTTCCGCTTCCGCCAAAGGCACCGCCGTCGGCCAATCGGAAAGAGCCGTCAATGTCGCCGGCGCATGATCCGCGCACACGACAGGGACACCCGGCGCATAATACGCGAGTTCTTTTTTAATGTCTTCGCGCGCCTCTTCCGTCACCTGCCCCGCTTTCGTCAGAAAAAAGAAACCGGCACGCGAGAGCGCTTCCTTCGGCTCGCGGAGAAGCCCCCGCGGCAGGACGCGCCCGCCCCCGAAAGGATCCGTCGCGTCAATTAATACGATATCCAAATCACGCGCAAGTTTCCAATATTGGAAACCGTCGTCCAAAAGCAAAATTTGTGCGCCGAGCGCTTTGGCCGCCGCTGCCGATTTCAATCGGTCTTTTCCGATGAGAATCGGGACGCCCGGAAGTTTTTGCGCCATCATGTACGGTTCATCGCCCGCCTGCCGCTGCGAAAGGAGAATTTTCTTCCCGTCGGAGACGATGCCGCCCTTCTTTTCGAGCTCGCTTTTATAGCCGCGCGAAATAATCGCCGGAAGCAGCCCCGCCGAAAGGCAGGTTTCCGCCAGGCCGATGATACAGGGCGTCTTTCCCGTGCCGCCCGCCGTGATATTTCCGACGGAAACGACCGGAATACCCGCATGCACCGCGTGCGCCGTTTCCTTTATGCGACGCGCCGCCGCGCCCCGAATATACACGCCCTCCAAGACCGAGAGCCCGCTTTGCAGCGCCCCTTCGACCGCGCCGGGATTCGTTTCCTTTTGCAATTTCAGCACATAGGACTCAAGACTCATGCTTTTCTCCCGCCATCGTGACATGACATTCCGCGATGAGCTTTTCGAAACATTCGATATTTCTCGCCGTCGCGCCGCGATTTTCATTCACGACGACAAGCGCTTCCTCGCCCATCCGTTTCATCCTCTCGGGATCGGAAAGCAATTCCGAAAGCGTCTCACACAAATCGTCGCCGTTTTTCACCATGAGGCAGACGCCGCGTTTCGAAAGCAATTCGAAAATTTCTTTGAAATTGAACATGTACGGACCGACAATGATGGGTTTGCCGTGCGCCGCCGGTTCCAAAATATTGTGCCCGCCGATTTTGACGAGGCTTCCGCCGACAAAAACGACGTCCGCCATGCTGTAGAGACGGCCGAGTTCGCCGATGGTATCCAAAATGACAACTTGATGAAACGAGCCGTCGTCTTCTTTCGTCCCCATTTCCGAGCGACGGATGACGGAAAAACCGTTCTCTTCGACATGCCGTTTCACGCTCGGTGCGCGCGTGATTTCGCGCAGGGCGAGCACGATGCACAAATCGGGATATTTTTCCCGCAAATCCCGCATCGTTTTCATGAAAATTTCTTCTTCGCCGCTGTGCGTGCTGCCGGCGACGATAATGGGACCCTTGTCTTCGAAACGGAATTCTCTTTTGAGCGCGGCGCATTCTTCTGCGGAAACGGTCGCATACGTCTGATCGAATTTCGTGTTTCCCGTAATGATAATGCGGGCCGGATCGGCACCCATCGCTTTGATGTGCTCGACGTCGAAGGAGGATTGCATGCAAAGGAGGCGAATTTGATTCAGCATCCGCTCCGTGTAACTTTTGACGAGGGAATAGCGGCGCATGGAACGATCGCTGATGCGGCCGTTCATCATCATGACGGGAATCTTTTTCCGCCACGCGATGCGCAGGAAGTTCGGCCAGAGTTCCGTTTCTATTAAAATGATGATTTTCGGATCGACGATTTTGACGATACGATTCGTAATGATGGGGATATCGACCGGGAAGAAAATGTGCCCGTCGGCTTCGGGGATAATGCTCTGCGCCATTTTATGCCCCGTCGCGGTGACGACGGAAACGACGACCATCTGCTCGGGGTACCGTTTCTTCAGTTCGCGCACGATGGGCGAGGCCGCGACGACTTCGCCGACGGAGGCCGCATGCACCCAAATGGCCTGATGATATGCGATTTTTTCGAGTGTCGGTGTCGGCATGACGCCGGCGCTCTGTTTCACACGGTAATAGAAACCTTCTTCGAAGAGAAGACGGTAAATGAGGAGAGGCAAAAGCATCAGCCAGTAGAGAATGAGGAAGATGTTGTAAATGAAATACATTATGCCTCCTCGGTCTGTCGCTGACTCATCATATACAGTTCGTGATAGAGGCCGCCCTTTTCCATGAGTTCGTCATGGGTGCCGCGCTCGGCGATGACGCCGTGATTGATGACGAGAATTTGGTCGGCGCCGCGAATGGTGGAAAGGCGGTGCGCGATGACGAAGGATGTGCGGCCGATCATAAGTTTATCCAAAGCGTCCTGCACAATCTTTTCGCTTTCGGTATCAAGCGCGGATGTCGCTTCGTCCAAAATGAGAATGGCCGGGTTTTTGAGGAGGGCGCGCGCAATGGCAATGCGCTGCCGCTGCCCGCCGGAGAGCATGAGGCCGCGATCGCCGACTTTCGTCTCGATGCCGTCGGGAAGGGCGCGGATGAAAGTTTCCGCATTCGCCGCACGGACGGCCGCCCAAATTTCCTCATCGGTCGCGTCGAGCCGGCCGTAGAGAATATTGTTTCTGATTGTCGTATTGAAAAGGAGCGTATCCTGCGGGACGAGGCCGATGGCTTCGCGGAGAGATCCGATGGTGACATCGCGAATATCCGTGCCGTCGATCAGGACTTCGCCGCCCGTCACATCGTAGAAACGGGGCAAAATATTCGCAATCGTCGTTTTGCCGGAGCCCGAAGGACCCACGATGGCGACGGTTTGTCCCGGTTCGGCCGTGAAATTGATATCGGTGAGGACCGGGTTTCCTTCTTCGTAATGGAAAGCCACGTGACGGAATTCGACGCGCCCTTTGCCGACGGTGAGAAGCGGAGCGCCGCCTTTTTCGGCGACTTCCGGCTTCGTATCCAAAATGGCGAAAATGCGATCGGCCGCGGCAAGGGATTTTTGAATGTTTCCGAAAGCTTCGGCGACGCGGCGGGTCGGATTCGCGAGATTAATCGCATAAATGAGGAAAGCGATGAGCTCGCCCGATGTCATGACACCGTTAATGACGCTCATCCCGCCGTACCAAATGATGGCAACGACTGCGAGCGCCGCAAAAAATTCGACGAAGGGCGTCAGCTGGCTCGATTGCTGAATCGTTTTCACATTCGCTTTGAAATTCGATTCGTTCACGACGCGGAAACGCTCGATTTCATGCGCCGTACGGTTGAAACTGCGCACAATGCGGACGCCCATGATGGTTTCCTGGAGCATCGATGTCACGTCGGCGAGCCTTTCCTGGACGACGCCGCCGGAGGAATGCAGTTTCTTCCCGAAAAATTTAATGGTAAAGGAAACGAGCGGCACGATGATGAGGCAGAGCGCGGTCAGTTTCCATTGGAGGTAAATCATGGAC
>CAVJQK010000098.1:0-5441 GCA_963651795.1 Erysipelotrichaceae bacterium
CGACGTATCACCCGTCTTTTCATAGACGGCACCGCCCGTAACAATGCCGGAATCACCTATTTCAATCTTTCCGTCGGTCTTCACGGAAATCTTGCTGTCCGAGGAAATATCGATATAATTACCCGCGGTATACGCACCGGCCGTGCTGGCTTCCACCGTGAGTTTGAAAGCCGTGCTGCCGTCCTTATTCTGTACCGTCACCTCGCGATTATTCGCGCTGATGGTATACGAATTGCCGTCCACATAGCTGTTTTGCACAGCCGTGTAGACTGCGCCTCCGGTCACAATACCTTCATTTCTGGCTTCGACTTTGCCGTCCGCCTTGACGGAAATCACATTATCATCGGAAATTTCCACATTATCGCCTGCGGTATAGGTCGCACCACTTCCGCTCCCCGCAGTAATCCCCGTGACAGAAAATGCCGTTTTCCCTGCATTATTTACGAATGTAATTGTCCCGGTCGAAGCATTATACGTACCGCTCTTCAGCAACTGCCCATACGTCGCCGCATCGTGTTCCGCTTCCCCATCTGCCACATTCGTGAGTGTGGCAAAGCTGTCGGAATCATAAGTGCCGTCCGTATATCCGCGAGGATCACCGCTCTTATGCCCGAAAGAAACGGTGCCCGCCTCCTTTGCAACCGCTTGATACCCAATCGCCGTCGCATTATTCGCAGTTGCATTACTGAAAGAACCCAATGCAGACGCAAATTGACCGGAAGCTGTATTACCATATCCGAGAGCAGACGAAGCAGTTCCGGAAGCATTATTCGCCACACCCACAGCAGATGCATAATCTCCTGTTGCCTTATTCACATAACCGAGAGCAGATGTCCCATCCCCGGTTGCCTGATTGGAAAAACCCAATGCATACGAATAATCTTTCGATGCCGTATTGTAGTACCCGACAGCAGCCGATCCGGTTCCGCCCACGTTATTACTGGCCCCGAAAGCAGAACCGTTAGCTGTACTCACCGTGTTAGACGACCCAAGATCCAGTTTCCCACCATGAATGGCCTCGTACACAGTCTTTCCTGTCACAAGTGCATCGCTCGTCTCAGCAATATCCCCCGTCACGGCCGTAATCGTCACAGTTTTATTAGTATCATCTTTGGAAACAGTCAGCGTCTCCTCATCCCCGGATTGAATCGTGTAGGAAGATCCCGTACCGGACATCTTTTTCAACTGCCCGACCGTCGCCGCATCATGATCATCCACGCCATCCGCCACATTCGTTATACGCCGAAATAAATTATCGGTATACGTAGATGTTGTATAACTCCACTTATCATTAGACCAGCCGGTTACATACTTATCTCCTTCTTTATGACCGACAGAAATAGTATCAGATGCGCTCGTCACAGAATCACTGCCAATAGCAACAGAATTACTGTAAAGCGAATTAGCACCATTTCCTATGGAAATAGAATTACTAACAAAACCGTAATATGCACCGGCAACAGAGTTTTTCCCAATAGCAATTGATTGACTACCGTAAGCTAATGCCGTATCACCGATTGCAACAGTCGACTCGCCCCAAGCACCTGTGCCCCAAACACCGGCTTCCGAATTAACACCGATAGCCACAGAATTATTTGTATTAACCTTCGCTGATTTACCGAGAGCAACAGACGCCACACCCGCCCCTCCGGAAACAGAATAATCAGCAATCCCCGCAGAGGCACCATATCCAATAACTACCGCATAATCTTCCGCCGCCCTGGAATCGGCTCCTATAGAAATAGCCGAATTACCGTAACTGCCACCGGTCGATGTCCCCATAACCAAAGCATTATAACCTATGGCAATAGATTTTTCGGCACTTGCATTCGCCAAATAACCATACGCCGTGGAATTTCCCCCATGCGTCACGGAAGAAGCCCCAAAATCCGTAGAAAGCCAATGATTTGTATTGGAGGTTGAAGTATCCGTGTTCGTATCAATCACGCAAGAACTGCCGCTGCTGCTGCCGCCGATAAGGCTGCTGAGATCAAGCTTGAATGCCGTACCGTTGTTATTGGTTTTTACCTCAACAATACCGCTGGTATCCGGCGTATACGCCGTATAACCATCACCATTAGCCTTCGCATTCACCAATTGCCCATACGTTGCAGCGTCATGATTATCCGACCCATCCGCCACATTCACGAGACGAGCAAAACTGTTAGAATCATAAGGTTGTCCTAAAGAATCGGTTTCATTCGCCTTGTGCCCGAAAGAAACCGTATTTGCAACACTTGCTACGGAATTAGCACCAATAGCAACAGAATTAGCCTGCTTTGCAACCGAATCTTTCCCAATAGCAACGGAGGAAATAGCGGTTGCATACGCATAAGAACCGATAGCCGTGGAAGAATCAGCAGTTGCATTTGCATAAGAACCGATAGCCGTTACATAACTAATTTGATCACCCGATGTACTTCCGGCGACAGCATAATCTCCGACTGCCGTCGAACCGGCACCGGTAACCTGAGCATTTTGTGTATTCGTCTCATTCGTACCCTCACCACTATAAACGGTATTTGCCATGACAGATGACGACCCGAAAGTGCTAAAACCGCAGAGAGCCAGTAGCGCCAAAAATCCCCGGACATATCCTTTCTGATTATGTTTCATCATATTTCTCCTTCTTTTTTGCAATCCCCCTTTTGACAAAAAGGGCAAGCCTGCGCCTACCCTTCCTGTCGTGCCGTTGCCGGCATGGGGTGGAATCTATAGAAATGTCTTATACAGCCGGACTCCGACTCCGATGGTTAACGTGCCACCGCAGTCTTTTTTACCGTACTCGACAGATCTAACTTCTTCATAATCTGCTCGATTTGAGTCTTCATTTCCGCATTTTCGCTTTCGAGTCTCATGATGCGCTGTGCCTGTGCATTGATGACCTGCGTCTGACGTTCGTCGCCCGTCTTCATGGCATTCATTTCACGGATGAGCTCAATATTCGAGCTGTAAATGCTGACGGCATTCTTGCTTCTCTGACCGACCTTGAAGGAGAATCCGAGATTGATCATCGGGTCTCCGTTTCCGAGGGTGCCGCCCAAAGACAGCGTCGTATCGTACGTCGGTTTGTAGAATACGCCGAGTGCGGCGGCATTGGCATTGCGATAGTGACCGTAACCTACGGCGAAGGAGAATTTATCTTCGGGGTCATAGGCTTCCGGATGCAAAGCGGCCAAAGCGGCAGCTCCCGCACCGACTCTGTTCATATCGTTGGAGAGATCGTTCATGCGGTTATTCACGACATTCACGACCTGATTGCCTACGGTATCGACTTTTTCATTCACATTGATGATGCTGTCCGTGAGATTATCCGAGAGACCGGCTTCGGTGAGTTTCGACGTATCGCCGACTTTTTCGTATACGGCGCCGCCCGTGACGATTCCGGTATTTCCGCTTTCGACTTTACCGTCCGTCTTGACGGAAATCGTATTGTCGTCGGAAATGTTGATGTGATCGCCGGCTGTGTATGCTCCGTCGGCACTTCCGCTCACCGTGAGGGTGAAGGCCGTGCTGCCGTCTTTATTGAGTACGGTAGCCGTGCGCTGATTGGCATCGATGGTATACGCCTCGCCATTGACTTTGCTGTTCTCCACGGCTTCGTAGACTTTCGCACCGGTGACGAGGCCGTTGTTATCTGCGGAAACATCTCCCGTCTTCGCGGAAATCTGCTTATTATCATCCATCTGAATGGTAATATCATCCACGCTGTAGGAATTTCCGGCAATCGCATTGCTGATGGCCGTATCCATCTGTCCTTTATTGACGGCGTCATTGGCATTCACACCGTCTTTGATTCCGGTCAAAGTGCGATCTCCGTTATTTCCGGCAATGGAAACGGTTTCCGCATCGATACTGTCATCGGCACCGAATTTGATGGTCTTGGTGTCTTCATCGTAGGAAACGAGTTTCTGCTGTTCACCTACGGTCTTTTCGATAGTAGTAATCTTATCGGTGTAAGTATTGACCGTCTTCTCGATGGTATTGACTTTGTCGGTGGTATTCTTGATCGTAGTTTCGAAGGTGGAAATCTTCTCCGTATTGGTCTTCACCTGGCTGTCGAGTGCGGAGAGGTTTTGTGCCGTCGTCTGATTCTGCTTCACGTACTTGCCGTCGGTCGGGCGCACTTCGTTATAGATCGTGGCGCCGGTTACCAGCTGATTGGAACCGCTTGTCACAGTGCCGGTACCGAGTGCCGTGCCCCATGCATCCAGATTCGTCTTCTGAGCCGCAGCAGTCGCAGCGCTTGTACCGTCGCTTGCTTTCAGGTTCTTCCCGACATTCGAAGCGTCGATATTGGCTTTGTTTCCTACTTCCAGAACATCATCGAAATCTGCGGAAACGGTATAGGTCTTGATCCCGGTAGTATCATCCGTAGTTTCGGTAACGCTGACGTTGGTACCGCCCTCTACTTTCACCGCTTTCTTGGAAATATTCTGAATAACGGTCGTGCCTTCCTGCGTAATATCTTTCATATTCTTCAGTTCGGTAATGGCATTGGTGTTATTCGTGATATTCGTTTCATTCGTCTTGACCTGTCTATCCAAAGCGGAGAGATTGGCTGCCGTCGTATTCGAAGAGGAAATGTAATTCGTGCTTGTCACAGGACGCGTTTCATTATAGAGATCCGCACCGGCTACGAAACCGAGATCATTCTTCAAAGCTTCCGCCGTCGTCGCACTGACTCTGGTGAAGGTCGCAAGGACGTTTCCTTCATTATCTACGATGCTATTGCTCTTAACGGATTTGGTCCCGATCTTCTCGCGTTCGGCTGTCGAGAGATTTACTGCCTGGTCTTTCTTTGCAATCTGATTCCATGTCGCCACATCGCCGTCTTTGCTGCCTTCGGCCGCTCCGGTGATGACGCGTTCGATGGTCTTCCCGTCTTCGCCGTCTTTTCCGTCTTTACCGGCTACATTGATGGTGGTGCTTGTGCTGTCGCCCGCAATGTAAATGGTCTTATCCGAGCCTTCTTTTACTTCCTTAATGAGATTCGTGCTCGACTTCACCGCATTATCCAAAAGTTCGAGGTTCTTGGAAACGGTATATTCCTGCTTGACGGTACTCGTATTCTCGTCATTGATTGTTCCGATTTTAGAATCCAATGCAGAGAGATTAGCGCCCGCCGTCGAGGTTTTGGCGATGTAATTTGTCGAGGAAATTTTATCTCTGTTTTCCGCGTACAGATCCGAACCGGATACGAAACCGCCGTCTTGTGCGGAAACTTCGCCCATCTTCGTGAAGGTGGCTATCGTATTTCCGTCCGTATCTTTGAGTACGTTCGTCTGTCCGGCTGCGTCTTTCACCGTATACGCGAGACTTACCGTCTGTTTTTCCGCCAGTCCCGTTCCCGTGGTATCCACGGTAATCTTGGCGATGCTATTTCCTTGCGTATCGACGATATTTGCGGTCTTGTTCGTGTTTGTGATGGTGTAGCTCTG
>CAVJQK010000099.1:0-5410 GCA_963651795.1 Erysipelotrichaceae bacterium
GTATGTGAGAAAAGGCACGGTAGGTGTGCTTCGCTTGTTAACTTACGATGGCATTTGTTCGTTGGAAGAAGCCGCCACAAAGCTTTCTTCATTGGAAACGACCTTCCGGTGGACGGTCGCCGGTGGCGCGGAGCGCCGGATGATGGGACGCGAATGCGAAATGGGGCGAAGCGATATTTACACGGCTAATTGTTAATTGTTCAATATCCTTTCTCTTTGTCAATGACATTGGCGAGAGCTTGCCCGGCTGCGAAAGCTTTGAAATTTTTTTCTAAAAGTTTCAGGACGCGTTCCCAGAAATCGGGGATGAAGCTGGCGACGTGCGGGGTGATGATGACATTTTCCATTGCCCAGAACGGATGATCTTCGGGAAGCGGTTCCGTCGAAAAGACATCGAGGCCGGCACCGGAAAGTTTCCCCGTTTCCAAAGCGGAAAGCAGTGCCGCTTCGTCGACGACGGATGCGCGGGCGATATTAATGAAGAATGCGCCGTCTTTCATGGCGGCAAAAGTTTTTTCGTCGAAGAAACCGTTTGTCGCTGGCGTCGTGGGAAGTGCGGCGACGACAACATCGGCTTCCGGAAGGACGGACAGTAAATTTTCGGACGTGACCGTCACGTCGGCGAGCGGATCTTCCGTCGGATGATTGCGGACGGCGATGATTTTCATGCCGAATACTTTTGCGCGTTCGGCAATGGCGCGGCCGATGCCGCCGAAGCCGGCCAAAAGCATCGTTTGGCCGTCGAGCATTTGATTTTTCGGCCGTTTCCAAATGCGTGCTTCTTTTTGCCGCGTGACTTGCGGAATTTTGTGATACCACGCGAGCAAAATCGCCATCGCGTGCTCGGAGACGGATTTATCGTGCACACCGTGAGAATTCGTGAGGAAAATCGGGCGCGTCATCATGGACGGCGTGAGCAATCTTTCGACGCCGTCGGAAAGGGAATGCACCCAGCGAATATTTTTTCCTTCGGCGAGAAGCGGCTCGACATTTTGGAAACCCCAGAGCGCAATCGCATCGGCATCGGCGACATGACCGGCCGCCTCTTTCACGGACGCATACGCTTCGACGACACTTCCCGGCACGAGCGCGGCAATCGCCGCCAATCTCTCCGGCGCCACTTTATTGATAATGACAAGTTTCATATACATTCTCCTTTCCTTTTCACATCTTTTTTCTTTCATTATAGCATAAAGCAAAGATGAAAGTTGGGGATACGTGTTGTCATGCGCCCATTTCCCATTTCTCATTTGTCACAGCCCGCCGGCGTTTGAGGCATATAAAAATATGCGCGCAGCGCACCGCTTAAAGCCGTCGGCCGTCAGCCGTCGGCATCAAATACGACCGAGCATGAAAAAAGAGAGGAATCCGTAAAGATTCCTCTCTTTTATGTTTCCTCAAATCATTTCATTCGCCCGCGCGATATTCTTCCGAATCGTCTCGCAGCAGGATTTGAATTCGGCGAGTTCGGCTTCCGGAAGTTCGTATTCCATGACTTCTTCGACACCGTTTCCGCCGATGACCGCGGGGCAGCCGGCGAAGATGCCGGATTCGCCGTATTCGCCGTCGAGCGGGACGCTGCAGGAGAAGATGCGTTTTTCATCGTGCAGGACGCAGCGTGCGAGCGCGACCGCCGCGGAGCAGATGCCGTACTCCGTACAGAATTTTCCGCTGTAGGTCACCCAGCCCGCTTTGATGGTTCTTTCGCGAATTTCCTCCTTATCGAAATGAAAACGCGGATCTTTTTCGACCTGCGCCAGGGGTTTCCCGCCGAAGGAAACGAGGGACCACGGAATCATTTGTGCGTTTCCGTGCTCGCCCATCATGTACGCAACGAAGGAATGATGCTCAATGCCCGTCTGCTGCGCGATGGTGGAAACGAGGCGCGACGTATCGAGGCATGTCCCCGTGCCGAAAACGTGACCTTTCGGAAGGCCCGCGCGTTCGGCAATCATCGACGTGATGACATCGCACGGATTCGTGATATTGATGAAAATGCCTTTGAAGCCGGCCGCCGCGACTTTCGGTACATAATCGGCGACCTGTTTCACGGAATTCATCATTTCGTCGTCGCGATTTCCCGTCGCGCAAAGGGTGATGTCCCCGACGGCATTGATAATAATATCGCAATCGGCGAGTTCTTCGTAGCTCGCGATTCGGTAATCGACGCGATGCGGCATAAAATTCACGGCATCCATGAGATCCTGGCGTTCACTCACGACTTTGTCGTGTTTCACGTCGCAGATTTTTACGATATCCGCGGTGCCCGTCATTCCGAGCGTAAAGGCGACATGCGCTCCCACGTGCCCGACGCCCACGACGCCGACGATCACTTTCTTTTCTTTCATGATGGTCTCCTCCTTATTTGTAAACTCATTGCGGGAAACGGGATCTTTGTTTCCTTTGTATAAAAAAAGAACCGGAGCGTATCCGATTCTTTTCTGACAAAAATTTTGCGATTATTTCAAACGCAGGCCCAGTTTCTGACCGATGGCTCTGTAGCGTTCGATATCGGTGCGACGAAGATACGCGAGCATATTCCGACGCTGGCCGACGAGTTTCAGCAGGCCGCGGCGGGAATGATGATCTTTTTTGTGTTCTTTCAGGTGTTCCGTAAGAAGAACAATTCTCTTCGTAAGTAGGGCAATCTGGACTTCCGGGGATCCGGTGTCGCCTTCGCTCATGCCGTAGGTGGCAATGATTTCTTTTTTCTGTTCAACGGTAAGCATGATATTCCTCCTAATTGGGAAAACGGCCGTATCTCAGTGCCGCGTCGGAGTTTCGCCGGCCCGGGAAACGGTTTAAAAACTGGCTCATTATACTATATTCCGCACAATTTTGCAAATTTTGCTTTTTACAAAAGGCGATGCGTTGATGCGCGGATGCGTTGATGCGTTGCAGGTGTCGCTTCGCGACGATTTTTTTACCGCCGAAGCGGGAAATTTCCTGTCTCAGTTCGACAAGAGGACGCGGTCGCTGACATCGGCGGAGGTTTCCTCGAATTTTTTGAGGAGCATCTCGATGGTGAGCGTCTTCTTTTCTTCCGGCGTGTAGTCGGCGATGATGCGGCCGCTGTTCATCATGATGAGGCGATTGCCGTAGCGAATCGCGTCGCGCATATTGTGCGTGATCATGAGCGCCGTCAGATGCTGCTCGCGGATGATGTCATCCGTCGCCACCATGACTTTTTCGGCCGTTTTCGGGTCGAGCGCAGCCGTCGGTTCATCGAGAAGCAGAATATCCGGTTTCTTGAGCGTCGCCATGAGGAGCGTGACCGCCTGGCGCTGCCCGCCGGAGAAAAGCCCGATGCGCGATTGCAACCGATCTTCCAGACCGAGGTCAAGACGTTTCAAAAGATTTTTGAAATTATCCGTATCCCCTTTGCCGAAAGCCCAGCGAAGGCGACGGGATTCGCCGCGACGGGACGCGATGATGAGATTTTCTTCCAGCTGCATGCCGGCCGCCGTCCCTTTCATGGGATCTTGGAAAACGCGGCCGATGTATTTCGCGCGTTTATGTTCGGACGTGCGCGTGATATCTTTTCCGTCGAGCTCGATGGTACCGGTGTCCATGGGAAAAACGCCTGCAATGGAATTCAAAAGCGTCGATTTACCCGCGCCGTTTCCTCCGATGACCGTGCAAAAATCACCGTCATTCAAAGTGAGCGACACATCGATGAGAGCTTTCTTTTCATTTTGCGTACCTTTGAAAAAGGTCTTACTGATATGTGTGACTTTCAGCATGTTCAGCCCGCCTTTCCCATTTGCAAATTGTCTTTAATCATCGGAAGCGCGAGCGCGATCATGACGAGGACGGCCGTGAAAAGTTTCAGGTCGTTCGGCGGCATGCCCATGAAGAGGACCGTCGCGATGACGATACGATAAATGACGGAGCCGATGATGACGGCGACGAGCGATTCTTTGAAAGAATTCACGCCCAGAATAACTTCGCCGATGATGACGGAAGCCAGCCCGATGACGATGGTTCCGATGCCCATGCCGACATCGGCAAAGCCGTTATTCTGTGCGACGAGCGCGCCGCAAAGACCGATGAGCGCATTGGAAATGCAAAGGCCCAGAATAATCATGCTGTCCGTATTCACACCCTGGGAGCGCATCATTTGCACATTGTAGCCCGTCGCGCGAATGCACATGCCGAGCTCGGTCCCGAAGAACCAATAAATCGCCAGAATGATGAGGAGCACCAGAACCGCCGGCAGGATAAACGCCGACGCGCCCTGCCCCGTGCCGAAAAGTTTCCCCGTGAGAGAAAAGACCGTATCCGTGCGCAGAAGGGAAATATTCGCCTTCCCCATGATGTGCAAATTGATGGAGTACAGCGCAATCATGCTGAGGATCCCGGCCAGAATCGCCGGAATTTTCAGTTTCGTATACAGGACACCGGAAACAGCACCCGCAATGACACCGCCGGCAGCCCCCACCAAAAGAGACACCCAGGGCGAACCGCCCGCCGCAATCATTGTCGCCGCAATGGCCCCGCCCAGCGGGAAACTCCCTTCGCAAGTCATATCCGGTACATCCAGCACGCGGAATGAAAGAAACACACCGAGCGCCAGAATCGACCACATCAGCCCCTGCGCTACAGTGGATACCGCCAAATCAAACATTTTTCCTACTCCTTAAATCATTTCGGCCCGATCGAGAACGGACTGCGGAATCGAAATTCCCAAGAAATTCATTTCCTCCCGATTGATGTAGAGCTTCGATTTATCCGCTCCCACCACCGGGATATCTTTTACTTTTTTCTTTCCTTCCAAAATATCGGCCGCCATATTGCCCGCGCCTACGCCGATATCGTAGAAACTGATCGACTCGGAAGCGAAAGCGCCACCCTTCACGTGCCCGACCTCCGCGCCGTATACCGGGATTTTCCCCTTATGCGCAATCGACATCAAATTCGGAATCGAAGACGCCACGACATTGTCCGTCGGGATGAAAATCGCATCGACCTCACCGACGAAAGCTTCCGCCACCTGCTGCACGTCATTCACCGAATTCACCGTGAGCTCCTTGACGGAAATGCCGAAAGGCTCACACTCTTTTCTGAGACGCTCCGCCTGAATGACCGAATTGATTTCGCTCGAATTGTACAAAATACCGATTGTTTTGATATCCGGCTGAATTTCGCGGATGAGCGCCACCTGCTTATCCAGCGGCCCGCGATCGTGCGTGCCCGTCACATTTCCGTCCGGCTTTGCTTCCGACGCCATCAATTTCGCATTTTCGAAATCCGCAATCGCCGTGCACACAATCGGAATATCCTTCGTGGCATTGGCCATCGACTGCGCCGCCGGCGTCGAAATCGCGGCAATCAGATTGTACTTTCCGGAAACGAAACGATTCGCAATCGTCTGCAAATTCGACTGATCACCCTGCGCATTCTGCTGATC
>CAVJQK010000100.1:0-5409 GCA_963651795.1 Erysipelotrichaceae bacterium
ATCGGAATTTATATAGATGCGAGGTAGGTATGAGCGAATTGCTTCGGATTGAAAATTTGCATGTAGCCGTGGGTGAGAAGGAATTGCTGCACGGCCTCAATCTCACCGTAAATGCGGGCGAGGTGCATGTGCTGATGGGCGTGAACGGCGCGGGAAAATCTACGTTGCTTCATGCGATTATGGGAAACCCGGCGTACACGGTGACGGGCGGGCGGATTCTTTTTAAAGGGACGGATATCACGGAGCTTTCCGTGGATAAACGCGCGCGGCTCGGGATTTTTCTTTCGTTCCAGTCGCCGGTTTCCGTTTCCGGCATTTCGACGGAAAATTTCATCCGCACGGCAAAAACGGCGGTGTCCGGAGAATCGCAGCGGCTTTTCCCTTTCAAGCGGCTTTTGAAACAGCGGATGCAGGATCTCGCGATGGATCCGGCGTATGCGGAGCGGTATCTCAATGACGGTTTTTCCGGCGGCGAGCGGAAGAAAAATGAAATTTTGCAAATGCGCATTTTGGAGCCGAAGCTGGCGATGCTGGATGAAACGGATTCCGGGCTCGACGTGGACGCGGTGCGCATTGTTTCCAAAAATATTTCGGATTTTCACAACGATGGAAACGCGCTTCTCATCGTGACGCATTTGAATCAAATTTTGCGTTTCATCAAGCCGGGTTTCGTCCACATTTTGATGGACGGAAAAATTGTCGCCGAGGGCGGGCCGGAGCTGATCGATACGGTGGAAACAAAAGGTTTCGATGCGTTTCGCGGCGCCGGTGAGGTGTGACGATGGCGGAAAAGCGTAAGAAAAGCCAAATCGAGGACGTGGCGCGGAGTGTGTACGATGTGCGCGATGCGGCGGAGTTCTCGTATCGGGCGTCGGGGCTGACGGAAGAGGTCGTCCGCGAAATTTCCGCCAAAAAAGAGGAGCCGGAGTGGATGCTGGCGATGCGTCTTCGCGCGCTTGCCATTTACCATAAGCTCGATTTGGGACCGTGGATGCCGGATATTTCCGAGGTCGACATGGATCACATCGATACGTATGTGCGGCCGAAGACGGATATGAAGGCGCGCTGGGAGGATTTGCCGGAGAATATCCGCGATACGTTCGACCGGCTGGGCATTCCGCAGGCGGAAAAGGAAACTCTTTCGGGGGTCGGCGCGCAATACGATTCGGAAGTGGTGTACCACAATGTGCAGGAAGAGCTCGCGCGCCAAGGGGTCGTCTATACGGATTTTGACACGGCAGTGAAGGAGTATCCGGAGATGGTACGGAAATATTTCGGGACGCTCATCACGCCGAATTATCATAAATTTGCCGCGCTGCATTACGCGGTGTGGTCGGGCGGATCCTTTGTCTATGTGCCGAAAGGGGTTTCCGTTTCCTTACCTTTGCAAAGTTATTTCAGGCTGAATGCCCCGGGCGCGGGACAATTCGAACATACGCTCATCATTGTGGATGAGGGAGCGTCCTGCCATTTCATCGAGGGCTGCTCGGCGCCGCGGTACAATGTGGCGAATCTTCACGCCGGCGCGGTGGAGCTTTTCGTGAAAAAGGGCGCGACGCTTCGCTATTCGACGATCGAAAATTGGTCGAAGAATATGTACAATTTGAATACGAAAAAATCGCTCGTGGAAGAGGACGGGCACATGATTTGGGTGAGCGGGTCATTCGGTTCGCACACGTCCTGTCTGTATCCGGATACGATTTTGAAGGGCGACCGGTCTTCGTGCGAATTTACGGGAATCACGTTTGCCGGCAAAGGCCAATTTTTGGATACGGGCTCGAAGGTGGAGTGCCTCGGAAGAAACACGAATCTTTCGATTCACACGAAATCGATTTCAAAGGGCGGCGGGACGGCGATTTACCGCGGTGTCGTGCAAATCGGGCCGAAAGCGGCGGGCACAAAGGGCGCCATCAGCTGCGAGTCGCTCATGCTGGATAACGAATCGCGCTCGGACACGATTCCGGCAATTATAATTGAAAATGATGATATAGACCTCGGTCACGAAGCGAAAATCGGGCGCATTCCCGATGAGGATATTTATTATTTAATGAGCCGCGGGCTCTCGGAAGAAGACGCGAAAGCGATGCTCGTACGCGGTTTCGCCGAACCCGTTTCCAAAGCGCTTCCGCTGGAATATGCGGTGGAAATGAATCGCCTGATCGACCTCGAATTCGAGGGAGCGATCGGATGAGAAAGGAGCTTTGATGAAACAGGAAACTTTCAATCGGCTGCCGATGCCGACGTATCGCTATCTGCACGTCAATGACACCTCGCTCCCCTTTGCGGCGCCCGAGGCGTCTTCCGATGCGCACTTTTCGGACGGCACATTCATCTCGCGGGATTCCGTTTCCATCCCGGAAACATTCACCGGCGCCTCCTCCGCGATGCTGGAAGCGGCCGCGGCCGGAAAACGGTACCGCATCGTCATCCCCGAAAATACGGAAGCAACGCTTACCATCACGATAAGCGATAGGGAAACGCCGGATTTCGCCGGTTTCTTTTCCTTCCTTTTGAAACAAAATGCGCACCTCTCCCTCATTTGGAAATGGGAAGGCGGGGCCGGCGCCGGGACTTTCGACGTCGCCGCCGATTATGATTTGGAAACGGGCGCGCGCCTCTTCGCGAGCGTCGTGCAATCGAGCCTTTCCGAAAAAACGCTCATTCTCCAGCGTCATGTAACTTTGGGCGAGGACGCCGAAGCGAATTTCACCGCCGCGACATTGGGCGGAAAAGCCGTCATCGTGAACAGCCGCGGTTTCCTTGCCGGCCGCCGCGCCAAGCTCCGCGAAGCCGCGCTCTATCACGCGGGCGGCACGCGGCATCTCGATTTCTTTTATCACATCGACCACATCGGAAAAGAAACGGAAAGCGATATCGACGTCAAAGGCGCGCTTTCCGGCCGCGCGAAAAAATATTTCCGCGGTACAATCGATTTCAAAAGAAGCTGCGCCGGCGCCGTCGGAAGCGAGGGCGATTACGCGATCCAGCTCGATCCGGAAACGAAAAATATTTCCCTCCCGCTCCTCCTTTGCACGGAAGACGACGTGATCGGAAACCACGCCTCCAGCGCGGGCCAGCTCGACGCCTCCGCCATCTACTACCTCATGAGCCGCGGACTCACAAAAGAAGAAGCCCGCCGCATCGTCATCGAATCCCTCCTCCGTCCGCTGATTGACAGAATGGATGAAACGGTGCGCGAGGAAGTGCTTGAAGAAATATGGGGTAATTTAGAGCGGAAATAGTTTGTGCTTCATTAGAGATAAAGCAGGGAGCAGGGAGCTGGGAGGTAGGAGCTTTAAATGGTACGCTGCGCGGCATTTTTATAATCGGCGCTTCGCGCCTCGCCGCCTTCGGCGGCAAATCCGATAAGCGCAGCGATATCGGAATATAAAAATCGTGCCCGAAGGGCACACCTATTAAAGCTCCCAGCTCCCAGCTCTTAGCTCCCGGCCCCTGCACCAATGTCGCACCAACTTAAATCTCACGAAAGGACTCAAAACTTTATGGACATACAAAAAATCAGGAACGATTTTCCCATTCTCGCGCCGGAGAACGGGATGCCCACCGTTTATTTCGATAACGCAGCGACGACGCAGCGACCGCTTCCCGTGCTTGAGGCCGTGTATCGGTACGCGACGCACGATAACGGGAATCCGCATCGCGGCGCGCACCGTTTCTCCATCGCCGCCTCCGAGGCCTACGACGGCTCGAAAGAAATCGTCGCGAAATTCATCGGCGCGGCCTCCGCGGACGAAATTATTTATACGAGAAACACGACGGAATCTTTGAATCTCGTCGCGCGCTCCTACGGCGAAACGCATCTGCGCGAAGGCGACGTCATCCTGATTCCCGTTTCCGAACATCATTCGAACCTCGTCCCCTGGCAGCGCGTCGCGCAAAAGACGGGCGCCTCGCTGCGCTACATGTACGTCGATAAGGAAACGGGGAAATTTCCCGAAAGCGAACTTGCGAAAATCGACGACGAGCGTGTGAAAATCCTCGCGTTTGCCGCCGTTTCCAATGTGCTCGGCATTCACTTCGATCCCAAGCCGCTCATCGCCCGCGCGCATGCACACGGCGCCGTCGTCGTCGTGGACGGCGCGCAAAGCGTCCCCCATCGCGCCGTCGACGTGCAGGACCTCGATTGCGATTTTCTCGCGTTCTCCGGCCACAAAATGTGCGCCCCGGGCGGCATCGGCGTCCTCTACGGGAAACGCGCGCTCCTGGACGATATGGAACCCTTCCTCCGCGGCGGCGACATGATCGAAACCGTGACGGAAAAAGAAACAACCTTCGCGCCCCTTCCGGCGAAATTCGAAGCCGGGACGCAATACGTGGAAGGCGCGGTCTCGCTCGCGGCGGCCATCAAATATTTGGAAAACATCGGATTCGACGCGATTTCTAAGCGGGAAAAAATTCTCGTCACACGCGCACTCGCCGGACTTGCCGCCGTCCCCCACATCCGCATCATCGGGCCGACGAACCCCGCGGACAAAGAGGGCCTCGTTTCCTTTACCGTAGATGACGTCCATCCGCACGACGTCGCGCAAATTCTTTCCGCCGACGGCATTTGCATCCGCACCGGCCACCATTGCGCCGAGCCGCTCCACCGGTACCTCGGCATCGGAGCGAGCTGCCGCGCCAGTTTCTATTTTTACAATACGGAGGACGAAGTGGATTATTTCCTGGAGAAACTCGCCCGCGTCCGCCCGCTCATGGGGTATGACGCATGAATCCGAACGAACTGTACACCGATTTGATTTTGGAATACAACCGCGATAAGACGAATCGCCGGAAACTCGCGTGCCCGACGCTTTCGGAGCACGGGCACAATCCGAATTGCGGCGACGATCTCACGATCGAAGTCTTGCTCGAAGACGGGAAAATCAAGGATCTCGCCTATACGGGAAACGGCTGCGCGATCAGCCAGGCGTCGACGGCGATGATGGCGGAGCTGATGCGCGGTCGCACGGTCGATGACGCACTCCGCCTCGTGCATCTTTTCCTCGATATGATTCGGGGAAACGTCACCGATGAATCGGCGCTTGAGGAGCTCGAAGCGGCGATTTCACTCAAAGATATTTCGAAACTTCCCGTCCGCGTGAAGTGCGCGGTGCTGGGATGGCATACGTTGGAGGTGGCGCTCGAAAAGGCGCGCGCCGCCGCGCCTGCGCAATAAAATATGTCCCGCGCAAGCGGGATTTTTTATTGCGCATTTTTTCTCGGCTCCCCTGAAAGGGGAGCCGGCACGAGCGGAGCGAAGCGCCTCCCGGGTCAGGCACTATGTATGCACATGGCTGTAGGGGATTCCGCACTGCAATAGTGCGACATTTGTTTATCCTGCTGCGCAGGATGACGCTGCGCTTTTATCCCGCTGCGCGGGATGGCGCGCCTTCGGCGCGCCGTGTT
>CAVJQK010000101.1:0-5408 GCA_963651795.1 Erysipelotrichaceae bacterium
GCACCAATGTCGCACTACGCCAATCGCGTCTTTGCACTTTGCACTTTGCACTTTGTACTTTGTACTTTGTACTTTCTCATATTATATCAGAAAATAAATTCTCAAAAAATAAATTCGCACTATGCCTGAGAGTCTTCGTTTCCTTTATTATAAAATTTTATATGCTTTAGTATATGGTATGCGGTGTGGGATATGTTATAATGAAAAGTATGATTTAATGGGGTGTTGTGTTTTTTTACGTTTTTGCGATTCCAAAAGGGGGCGCAGGGATGGATGCTCGGATTTCGGTGTCTTGCCGGCAGACGGATGAGGCGGGGGCGGTCGAGACGGTTTCGTATCGGGCGGCCGGGCGGTTTACGCGGCGCGGAAATCTGTCGTTCCTTTCGTATGAGGAGCCGGAGGCTTCGGGCCTTGCGGGGACGCGGACGACGGTGGTCATCGGGGACGGGTTTGTGCGGATTTTGCGCGCGGGCGCGGTTTCCTGGCGGCAGGAATTCATTGTCGGGCGTGTGACGGAGTCGGTTTCGGAAACGGCGATGGGGCCGCTTTCGATTCGGATGGAAACGCGGGAAACGGATTGGGATTTGACGGACGGCGCGGGCTTCCTTCGGATGGTGTATACGGCGGAGGTCGTGGGGCTGTTTTGCCATAGAAATGAATTGTGTATAGAGGTACGGGAGGATCGGAGTATCCATGGATGTGAAGGTTGAGCTGCAGCGGGTCATCGAGGCGGCGCGGGAAAAAGCGGTCGCGGCGGGTGCGCTTCCGGAGGGGGAGTATTCCGCGGTTTCGCGGCTTGAGGTGCCGCCGAAGAAGGAGTTCGGTGATTTTTCGTCGAATGCGGCGATGCAATGGGCGCGCGTGGCGCATATGCCGCCGCGGAAGATTGCGGAAATTTTAATTTCGGAAATTTCGTCTCCGCTCGTTTCCAAAATCGAGATCGCGGGTGCCGGTTTCTTAAATTTTTATTTGACGAATGACACGGTGTATGCGGAGCTTGCGAAGATTTTGGAGGCGGGGGCATCTTACGGGGATTTGCCGAAGCGCGAAGAGGATACGGTGCTTGTGGAGTATGTTTCCGCCAATCCGACGGGGAAACTTCATATCGGGCATGCGCGCGGTGCGGCGTACGGGGATTCGATGGTGCGGCTGTATCGTGCGGCCGGGTACAATGTGGCGTCGGAATATTACATTAACGACGCGGGGAGCCAGATTTTGCATTTGGCGGAATCGGTGAATGCCCGGTATTTGCAGCTTTTGGGCAAGGATGCCGAGATGCCGGAAAACGGGTATCATGGGCAGGATATTGTGGAAACGGCGCAGCATATTATCGATCGGGATGGTGAGAAATATCTCTCGATGACGGATGCCGAGCGTATCGAGGCTTTTAAAGATGTGGCGCTTGCCGAGAAGCTCGAAGGTCTCAAGAAGGATCTGGAAGATTTCGGGGTGACGTTCGATTGCTGGTTCAGTGAGCGGACGCTGTATCCGGAGAAGGTGGATGAAGCGCTTTCCGTTCTGAAAGCGGAAGGAAACCTTTATGAGGACGGCGGCGCGTGGTGGCTGGCGACGACGAAGAACGGCGATGATAAGGATCGCGTCGTGATTCGGGCGAACGGGGAGCCGACGTATTTCTGCTCGGATATCGCGTATGCGAAGGATAAATTTGAGCGCGGTTTTAAGACGCTGGTCGATATCTGGGGCGCGGATCATCACGGATATATCGTGCGTCTCAAGACGGCAATGAAGTTTTTGGGGTATGATCCCGATGCGTTCAAGGTGGATTTGCTCCAGATGGTGACGCTGCTTCGCGGCGGTGAGGCGGTGAAGATGTCCAAGCGGACGGGGCAGGCGGTGACGCTTTCCGAGCTTTTGGAAGAGGTCGGGCGCGACGCGGCGCGGTATTTCTTTACGTCGCGGACGCTGGACAGCCAAATGGAATTTGATATTGATTTGGCGAAGAAGGAATCGAGCGAAAATCCGGTGTATTACATTCAATATGCGCATGCCCGTATCGTGAGTCTTTTGGCCCAGGCGAAGGATGCCGGGCTTGTGCGGGCACCGATTGAGGAAACGGATTTCACGCGTCTTACGGAAGAATGCGAGAAGGATTTAATTAAAAAGATGGAAGCGTATCATGAGCTCATCGAAGGGGCGGCCCGCGAACGTGCGCCGCATCGGGTGGCGCGGTATGCGTACGAACTTTCGGCGCTCTTCCATCGTTTCTACCGGGATTGCCGGATTTTGGGTGTGGATAAGGAAACGGGACTGGCCAGGCTGGCCCTCATTTGTGCGGTACAATCCGTTTTGGTGCATGCGATGACGATTTTGGGCGTATCGGCCCCGGATCATATGTGAGGAGGTTTCTATGAGCAAGTACATTTTCGTCACGGGCGGTGTGGTTTCTTCTCTGGGAAAAGGGATTACGGCGGCGTCCTTGGGTCGTCTTTTGAAAAATCGCGGCTATAAGGTGACAATTCAGAAATTCGATCCGTATATCAATATCGATCCCGGCACGATGAGCCCGTATCAGCACGGGGAAGTGTTCGTGACGGACGACGGTGCGGAAACGGATTTGGATCTCGGCCATTACGAACGTTTCATCGATATGAATCTGTCGAAAGCGTCCAATGTGACGACGGGGAAAATTTATCAATCCGTCATCAATAAGGAACGCAAGGGCGAATATCTCGGCTCGACGATTCAGGTCATCCCACACATTACGAATGAAATCAAAAATCGCGTGCTCCGCGTGGGGCGCGAGGATAATGCGGATATCGTGATTACGGAAATCGGCGGCACGGTCGGCGACATCGAATCGCAGCCCTTCCTCGAAGCCATCCGCCAGGTGCGCAAAGATGTACCGAATAAAAACGATGTGCTCTACATTCACGTGACGCTCATCCCCTACATTGCGGCAGCGGGCGAGCTGAAGACGAAACCGACGCAGCACAGCGTCAAAGAGCTCCGCGGCATCGGCATTCAGCCGGATATCATCGTCTGCCGCACCGAGCATGAAATTTCCGATGATATGAAAAAGAAAATCGCCCTCTTCTGCGACGTCGATCCGGAAGCGGTCATTTCCAATATGACCTGCCGTTCGATTTACGAAGTGCCGATTCTCCTCCAGGAAGAAGGCCTCGATCGGATTGCGCTGGAGAAACTGGGGCTCGAAGATCGCCCGTGCGACATGACGGAATGGAAGGATATGGTTTCCAAAATCATGAACGCGGAAAAGACGGTCGATATTGCGCTCGTCGGCAAATACGTGGAGCTCCACGATGCGTATCTTTCCGTCGCCGAAGCGCTCTCGCATGCGGGATTCGCGTTCGGGACGAAAGTGAATATTCGCTGGGTGAATTCGGAGGAATTGGAAGATCATCCGGAAACTTTGGAAACAGAGCTCGCGGGCGTCTCCGGCATCGTCGTCCCCGGCGGGTTCGGCGTGCGCGGGACGGAAGGAAAAATCGCGACGATTCGCTATGCGCGCGAGCATAAAATCCCGTTCCTGGGCCTCTGCCTCGGCATGCAATGCGCCGTCATCGAATTCGCGCGCGACGTCTGCGGCATGGAAGGCGCCAATTCCGGCGAATTCGATCCAGAAGGGAAATATCCCGTCATCGATCTTATGCCCGATCAAGAAGATGTGACGGATAAGGGCGGCACGATGCGCCTCGGTATTTATCCGTGCAAACTGACGGCGGGAAGCCTGGCGCGCAAACTTTACGACGGTGAGGAAATTGTCTACGAACGTCATCGTCATCGCTATGAAGTGAATAATGCATTCCGTCAGGAAATGGCGGATAAAGGACTCATCATTTCCGGCACCAGTCCGGACGGACGTCTCGTCGAAATGATTGAGCTTTCCGACCATCCCTTCTTTATCGCGACGCAGGCGCATCCGGAATTTAAATCCCGTCCGACGCGTCCGCACCCGCTTTTCCGCGGTTTCATGGAAGCGGCGCTCAAGAATAAAGAAGATTGAAAAAGAGCTGTAATTTTTCATATATTTCAACAAATCAGTTTACGGGAGGTGCGCGAGGTATGGAGAAAGAAATTTTGAAACAGAAGGTTTGTGCCGCGATTGATGCGCATGCGGAAAAAATCCGTGCGATTTGCGAAGCCATCAAGGACGAACCGGAGCTGGGTTTCAAAGAAGTGAAGACGGCCGAGAAAGTGGCCGCTTTCATGAGAGATTTGGGCTTGGATCCGCAGACGGGTCTTGCCGTCAACGGCGTGAAAGGTCGTGCCAAGGGCGGGAAACCGGGGCCGACGGCCGCCGTCCTGGGCGAGCTCGACGCGGTCGGCTGCCCGACGCACCCGAAAGCGAATCCGGTGACCGGTGCCGCTCACGCCTGCGGACACAATATGCAAATTTCCACCATGCTGGGCGCCGCCTGCGGGATTATGAAATCCGGCGTCCTGGAAGAATTGACGGGCGACGTCGTCTTCTTCGCGGTTCCGGCCGAAGAATACATTGAGCTCGAATATCGGAAACAGCTCGTGAAGGAAGGCAAAATCCATTTCCTCAGCGGCAAAGGCGAACTCATTTACGAAGGCGCTTTCGACGATATCGATATGGCCATGCAGATGCATTCGGAGAAAAATTGCCCGAAGCCGACCGTTTCCATCGGGGAAACGAGCAACGGTTTCGTCGGGAAAACGGTGCAATATGTCGGGAAAACGGCTCACGCGGCCGATGCGCCCCATGAAGGCATCAACGCTTTGAATGCGGCGTGCCTCGGGATTCTGGCCATTAATTCTCTCCGTGAAACTTTCCGCGAACAGGACGTCGTGCGCGTCCATCCCATCATCACGAAGGGCGGCGATTTCGTCAATTCCGTCCCCTCCGATGTGCGCCTCGAACTTTACGTCCGCGCGAAAACGATGGATGCCATTGATAAGACACATAAACGCGTCGATGCGGCGCTCAAATCCGGCGGCGACGCCGTGGGCGCTCAGACGATTATAGAAACATTGCCGGGGATGTTTCCTCTTTCCTGCAATAAGCGCATGAATGAGCTTTTTGCGGAAAACGCCAAAATCGCGAACCCCGACGTGGAAATTCGGGATGCGGGTCACTTCAGCGCGTCGACCGACATGGGCGATGTGTCGCATTTGATGCCCGTTATCCATCCTTTCATCGGAGGCACGGACGGACTCCTGCACGCCCCCGATTTCCATATGGTCGATTTCGATGCGGCCGTGCTCCTTCCCGCCAAAGCTTTTGCCATGATGCTCGTGGATCTGCTTTGCGACGACGCCAAGGAAGCAAAAGGTATTTTGGCGAACTTTAAGCCGATTCTGACAAAGGAGGAATACATCGCGAAACTGGAAAGCTACTTCGGACAATGATTTTTTTTAGGAGGAAAATGACATGAAAAATATCAAATTGCATGCCATTATTT
>CAVJQK010000102.1:0-5353 GCA_963651795.1 Erysipelotrichaceae bacterium
GTGCCATATAAAAATTCGTCGCCGTAGGCGACACCTCTTAAAGCCGTCAGCCGTCAGCTGTCAGCCGTCGGCGGAGGCCCCGGCCGAGCACACGTCTCACGTCTGACAGTCTGACAGTCTGACAGTCTCACGTCTCGCGCACAAATGTCGCACTACGCTTCACGCGTCTTTGCACTTTGCACTTTGCACTTTGCACTCTGCGCTCTGCACTCTGCACTTTGCACTTTGCACTCTGCGCTTTCAAAACAGAAATCGTCGCCGAAGGCGACACCTGCAACGCATCAGCGCATCCGCGCATCAACGCATCCACCCATTTCCCAATTGACACAATCCCTCTCTTTATATATAATTATGCTGTTACGGTGTAGACAAATACACTGCCGGAAAGACGTAAGGAGGTGTAAAACATGGCAAAAATGACATTCCAGCCGAATAATACCTGGAGAAAACGTACGCACGGTTTCCGCGCTCGCATGAAAACGAAAGCAGGCCGCATCGTATTGAAGAGAAGAAGAGCAAAAGGCAGAAAGGTACTGAGTGCCTGATTCGATGGACACGGAAAACGTGCGGTATACTTTGACGCGCGACATGCGGATCCGCCGGCGCGCGGATTATCGGCGCATTTACATGCGCGGCAAGCGTTTCGGCAATCGCGCCGGGCTTCTCTATTTGGTGAAGAACGGCTCGCGGCCCATACGCATCGGTTTCGTCTCGACGAAAAAAATCGGGCATGCTTTTGCGAGAAATCGCGCACGCCGCCTGATGAAAGAAGTATATCGTCTCCATCGACGCGAGCTCAAAAACGGCTACGACGCCGTGCTTCTGGCGGGACATTTCCTGACGGAAGCGACATATCAAGAGGCCGAAAAGGCCATCCTCGCCCTGTGGCGCAAGGCGGGGATTTTGGAGGAAACGAAGGAAACGGAAGCCCGCGAGGAGCATTCGAAAGCGTAAACGGAGGGGCTCATGAAAACGATTCTCATTGCACTCATCCGTTTCTACCGCGCCTACATTTCCCCGCTCAAACCGCCGTGCTGCCGGTTCGTACCGACATGCAGCGAATATGCGCTCGAAGCAATCCGAAAATACGGTGCCTTAAAGGGCGGCTACCTTGCCGTCAAAAGGATTTTGAAATGCCATCCCTTTCACAAGGGCGGCTATGATCCCGTGCCGTAGTGGATTGCTTTTTTTACTTGAAACAATCGAAACTATTTGTTTACCCGTCTCACACAAACCGTCCCGAGCCGCGCATGAAAACAAGAGCGCGTCTCAACCATTGTTTCCCTCATCGCTGCGGTTGAAACGAAGACCGCACGCACCAAGGAGTACATTCTATGTCAGATTTTCAAATCCCGGTATTCGCATGGCTCGTGGGAATCCTGGCGGATTGGATGCGCGTCGCACTCCGGCTCTGCTACGAATTCACGAAAAATATGGGTTTCCCGAGCTACGGTATTGCGATTATCGTCCTCACGATTTGCATTAAGCTGATTCTCCTGCCCCTTGCCGTCAAGCAGATTCGCTCCATGAAAGGCATGCAGGAAATTCAGCCGAAAATCAAAGCCGTACAAGCCAAATACAAAAACGACAAAGCGAAACTCAATTCCGAAATGCAGCGGCTCTACCGTGAAAACAACGTATCGCCTCTGGCCGGATGTCTGCCGCTTTTGATTCAAATGCCGTTCCTGGTCGCCATTTACTATGCCCTCCAAGGATTCGCCTACGATCCGGGGCATGAAAGTTTCCTCTGGCTCGACAGCCTCGCGCAAGCGGATACGACCTACATTCTCCCCGTCCTCTCCGCGCTGTCCACCTGGTTCATTTCCTACCAGACCACGCCGAAAAACGTGCAGGGCACGCAGAAGACGATGATGTATTTCATGCCGCTTTTCATCGGTTACATCAGCTTGAATTTCCCGAGCGGCCTCGTCATTTACTGGGTCGTCTGCAACGTTTTCCAAATGGTGCAGCAGACTATCATGTTCCACGGGGATAAGAAACCGGACGAAAAGAAACGCGGCGTCGTGACCGTCGACAATTCGGATAAACCGAAGAAAAAAGTCGTCAAGAAAGTCGTCGTGAAAAAAGTCGTCAAGAAGAAAACCGACGGCGGTAAAGCGGAGAAATCCGTTCCCGGCGGAAAAACGGAAAAAACCGTTTCCGTAAAGAAACAAAAAGCTAACGTAAAGTCCCCCGCGGACGGAAAAGAGGAATAATATGCAGACTGTAAAAGCAACGGGAAAGACCGTCGACGAAGCGGTGCAAAAAGCATTGCTGGAGCTCGGCATTTCGAAGGAAGAGGCGGAAATCCGCGTCATCGAAGAAGCGAAAACGGGCATTTTCGGTTTCGGTAAAAAAGATGCCGTCGTAGAAGTATCCGCCAAGGCGGAAACGGAAGAAGCCGAAGTTTCCGCGGAAACGGAAGCGCCGGAAGCGGCCGAAGTCGCAGCCGTCGCCGCCGCGGCCGAAATCATCGAAGAAGCAAAAGAAGCCGCGGAAGAAGTTTCCGAAGTTTCCGAAAAGGAAGAACCGGAAGAAACCGAAGTTTCCGAAGAAGCGGAAGAAGAAGAATTGTCCGATGACGGCGCAAAGCCGGCCGGCCGCCGCGAAGAACGCGAATTTTCGCAGGAAGAGCAGAATGAGACCGCCGAGGAAGCAAAGAAATTCCTCGAAGGCATTTTCCGCTCCATCGGCCTAACCGTCACGATGGAAAAAATGATGAGCCGCGAACGCATTCTCCTCAATCTGCACGGGGAAGGCCTCGGCATCCTCATCGGCAAGCACGGCCGCACGCTGAATTCGCTCCAATATCTCACGAATCTGGCCGCCGGAAAGCTGTATCATCATCGTTACTTCGTGCTGCTCGATGTGGAAAATTACCGCATCCGCCGCGAGCAGACGCTGACGACCCTCGCGCTCCGCCTGGCGGAAAAAGCCAAGCGCACCGGCGCCCCCGTCGAGCTCGAACCGATGGATCCGGGCGAACGCCGCATGATCCACCTCGCGCTCCAGGAAGACGACGCCGTCACGACGGAAAGCGAAGGCGAAGGCTCCTACCGCCACGTGGTGATCCTGCCGAAGGAATAATGCGAAATATATGCCGAAAGCAAAAACTGTGGACTTTTGTCCACAGTTTTTTTGTGCTACATTTGTGCCATTGCCGACAGCTTACAGCTGACAGCCGACAGCTTTAATATGTGTCGCCTTCGGCGACAATTTTTTATGCCGGCAAAGCCGGCGAGGCGCCGAAGGCGCCGATTAAGACAAGATGCCGCGCAGCGCTCCGCTTAAAAGCCGTCAGCCGTATGCCGTCAGCCGTTAGCATGGCACAATGCCGAGCGCGCCTATGCACTTTGCACTTTGCACTTTGCACTATCTATCTCACCATCCACGCCGGGAGGTATTCCGTGATGATGCCGGGGGCGTCTTCGGCGGGGGCGGGGGAGAGGGTGAGGATGATTTTTTTGAAACTGTCCGGCGCGGCCGCGAGCGCTTTGATTTTCGTTTCCGCATCTGGCGCATCGAAGCGCGGAATGCATTGGATGAGGCTGCGGAGGCTGTCTTTTTCCGTTAGGAAATCGACGGGGCCGGCTTCCGTTTCCGCACATTGCACGGTGTCGGAGCGGCGCTGCAGTTCGACGGCGACGGTATTCAAAAGTTTCCGATACGGGGCGCCGGCGCCTTCGCCGAAAAGTCCCATCATCGCGGTGTCGGGGAAGAAGGCGCGGAAACGCGTCGGAAATTTTTCTTTCGTTTCCGTTTCCGAAAGATTCACGGCGGGCGCGATGAGCAAGAGTCCGCCCGCTTCCAGCGCGAAGAGATAGGAAACGAGCGTCTTGGAAAGGAGCGGGCGTCCGGTGCGGCCGGCGTAGCGCGCGAGATCTTTCATGTCGATAATGTCGCCCGTTTTCGGGGAGAGATAGGTCAGAATTTTTTCGAGAAGGGCTTTTCGGATATTCGCATCGTCCATGATTTCATGGTAAATCGCGGTGGAAACGGCGGCATCAAGGGCGCTCGTTTCCTCTTTTTCGTAAGCGGCGGGAAGGCTCGCGCTTTCGGCGTAGGAAAGAAACGCGGAGAGGCTCGGTTTCCCGACGATTTCGGCGTAGGAAAAGGGGTACACGGTGCGGTAGAGGCAGCGGCCGGGGAGCGTCGCCAAAAGTGGCGCGAGGCTTTTCGGCCCGCCGTCTGCGGTAAGGTAAATGTCGAAATTCGCGATACGGTAGAGGCCGTCGACGAGACGCTCGCAACCGTCGAAGCGGAGGATGTCGTCGAGGAAAATGTACGCAGGTCGGCCGTCCGGGTAGGCGTCGTAAATTTTGCGATAGAGTTCGTGCGCGGTGAGGTGTCGGTACGCGGGCGCGGCGAGATCGGCGTGGAAAATCCGCGCCGCCGGGACGCCCGCACCGGCCAGGTACCGACGGTAGGCGGCTAAAATCTGCGTTTTCCCGCTGCCGCGCATGCCGCATAGGATTTTAATTTTTTCGCTGTCTATATTTCGGATGAGAAATTGCAATTCGGGATCGCGCGTAATCATGTTTCTACCTCCAGGGGGACGTATTCTTCGCCGATATCTTCCCACGCAATGCGCGCGGCGGAAAGATCGGTGAGGTTTCGGCGGACGGTTTCGGCCGAGGGTGTCGGCACGAGACAAATCATGTCCGCCGTTTCCGCAAAATTTCGGGACGCGACGATAACATCCGTGTCTTTGATCGTATTTTCGAAAAGGCCGACGAGATCATAAGGGACGGAAAGGTGCGCGCGCATATGGGGCACATAGCGGAGGAGGGGGGCTCTCTCCAAAAGTTCGGAAACGGCGCCCGCATAGGCGCGGGAAAGGCCGCCCGTCCCGAGTTTGATGCCGCCGAAGTAACGCGTGACGATGACGCAGACGTTCGTGATGTCTTTCGCGCGGAGGACGTGGAGCATCGGATGCCCGGCGGTCCCCTGCGGCTCGCCGTCGTCGGACGATTTTTCGTAAGGGAGCCCCGTCCCGATTCGGCACGCAAAGCAGTGGTGCGTCGCGTCGTAAAATTCTTTGCGCACACGCGCCCACGCCGCTTCGGCTTCGTCGGCATCGGAAACGGGGAATATATCGGCGATGAATCGCGATTTTTTGATTTCCGTTTCCGCCCGCACCGCCTCTTTCGGCGCCAAATAGGGAATCATTCGCATCGGCTCCTTTCTTTTTCTTACATGTATTGTAGCAAAAAGTGGAGAAAATGGAAACCGAATTCCCCATTCCCCATTCCCCATTTCCCACAGCCCGCCGGCGCCTGAGGCATACAACGGAAATCGTCGCGAAGCGACACCTGTTTCCTATGCACTTTGCACTTTGCACTTTGCACTTTGC
>CAVJQK010000103.1:0-5335 GCA_963651795.1 Erysipelotrichaceae bacterium
TCGCGAAGCGACACCTGCGACGCATCAACGCATCCGCGCATCAACGCATCAACCCTCCACACTTTGCGTTTCTTCTCAATAATTTGAAAAACATGATATAATATTAAATAGCGACCTTTGAACGGCACATTTTATTTTTTCGGAAACGATTCTCCTCGCGGGCCGATGCGATTGGGGACGTTTCCTATTTGGCGCAGAGACACTTCCGCCCGATGTGGGGGAGCTTTCTTTGCGTACTGCGGAGGATTATTTTGGCAAAAACGAAATTACAAATCATTCCCCTCGGGGGACTCGGAGAAATCGGGAAAAACATGACGGCGATCCGCTACGGCGAAGACATCATCGTCCTCGACGCGGGCATGGCCTTCCCCGAAGAAGACATGCCGGGCATCGACATCGTCATCCCGGATTTCAGCTATCTCATCGAAAATAAAGACAAAATTCGCGCCATCGTGATTACCCACGGGCACGAAGATCACATCGGATCCCTTTCCTATCTTTTGAAAGAAATTTCAGCCCCCGTCTACGCGTCCCGCCTCACCTGCGGGCTCATTGAAGGGAAACTGAAAGAAGCGAAAATAGGAAACTATACCTTGAATGTCATTCAGACCGGCGTCGAATATCCCATCGGCATCTTCAAAGTCGGTTTCTTCCACGTCTGCCACTCGATTCCCGATTCCTGCGGCATCTATTTCCGCACACCCTTCGGCGTCGTCGTCCACACCGGCGATTTCAAATTCGATCACACACCGGTCGACGGGCAGCTCATGGACGTGCATAAATTGGCGGAAATCGGGCACCGCGGCGTGCTGCTTCTCTGCGCCGATTCCACAAATGCCGAGCGCCCCGGATACACACCTTCCGAGGCCGTCGTCGCCGAGACACTCATGAAAGCCTTCGCGAAAGTGCAGGGACGCATCATCCTCGCCACCTTCGCTTCGAACGTTTCCAGAATTCAGATGGCCGTGAATGCCGCCGTCACCTTCGACCGCAAAGTCTGCGTATTCGGCCGCTCCATGGTGAATGTCGTCGCGATCGCGCTCGAAATGGGATACCTCAAAATCCCCGAAGGCACGCTGATTGAGCCCGAAGAAATGAGTCGCTATCGCGAAGATCAGCTTTGCATTTTGACGACCGGCAGCCAGGGCGAACCGATGGCCGGGCTTTCCCGCATGGCGGACGGCAACCACCGCCAAGTTTCCATTCACGCCGGCGATACCGTCATCATTTCGGCCTCGCCGATCCCCGGAAACGAGACCAGCGTCGGCCGCACCATCGATAAATTGATGCGTCTCGGCGCACACGTCATTTCCAATACCGCCATGCAAGTCCACGTATCGGGCCACGGCTCGCAGGAAGAGCTCAAAACCATGCTCTCCCTCATCCATCCGAAATTCTTCATCCCGATGCACGGCGAATACCGCATGCTCGTGCGCCACGCGGAGCTCGCCGAAAGCATGGGCATTCCGAAAGAAAATATTTTGATAGGGGAGAACGGAAACATTTTCGAGCTCTCCAATCGCGCCGCCAGGATCAACGGCAAAGTCACCGCCGGCCCCGTTTTCGTCGACGGCCTGGGCGTGGGAGATGTGGGAAACATCGTCCTTCGCGAGCGCCAGCAATTATCCGACAACGGCGTCGTCATCGTCGGCATCACCCTCTCGCGCGAGACAGGGATGGTCCTCGCCGGGCCGGACATCGTTTCCAGAGGTTTCGTCTATGTACGAAACAGCGAAGAGCTCCTCGCCGGCGCCACGCAGCGCGTGAACCAAGTCCTCGATCGCTGCATCGACGGCAAAAACATCGAATGGAGCCTCATCAAGAACCAAATCCGCGACGCCCTCGGCAAATATTTCTTTGATAAAACGAAGCGCCGCCCCATGATTCTGACCCTTTTGCAGGAAGTAAAATGAAAAAAAGACCCGCTACCAAAGACATTCGCCCCGGGAAGACCAATTCCGTCGTCATGGCGGGGATGGGCACGGCCGTCGCCGTCGTCCTCTCCATGCTCGGCCTCTACATGCCCGTCTTCTCCACGTTGATTTTCCTCACCATACCGCTCCCGATTATCTACATCGCCCTCAAAGAAGGCAGCCGCTGGGCCCTCATCGTCACTGTCGGCACCCTCATTTTGGACTCCGTCTTCTTCGGGATCATGAGCGGCGCTTTCCTGTGCGCCATTTTCGGCGTCCTCGGCGTCACATTGGGGATTTGTTATGAAAGAAACGTGCGCCCCGCGATCACTTTAATAGCGGGCGCCGCCGCCGTACTCATCGCGTTCGCCGGGCAAATGCTCTTCGGCATCTACGTCCTCGGCGTGGGCGACGTCTTCATGTCCGCCGAATTCTTCGACGCCATGAAAGCGAATACCCTCGAAATCCTCCCGCAATTCTACAGCGGCGATGCCCTCACCGCCATGCAGGCGCAAATCGACATCATGTTCGATTCGCTGAAAAAATCCGTCTACTTTGCCATCGCGGCCGCCGGGCTCGTCTACTCCTGGGCCGCCATGACACTTTCGCAAATGCTCTTCCGCCGCATGGGAATCAAAGACATCCCGACGCTGCCGCCCGTTTCCCGCTGGGAATTCCCCGTCGTCACCGTCTACGTCTACCTCGTTTCCGTCGGCATCGGCATGCTGATCACCGATGATGAAACATTGAATCTCATCCTCTACAATTTCGGCCTGGCGTGCAACTTCATCTTCTGGCTCCAAGGCCTCGCCTTCCTCTGGTGGCTGCCGAATCGTTTCCCCGCCGTCGGCCCCCTCCGCTGGGTGATCGTCGCCCTCGCCTTCTTCATCCCCCTCGTCCAGACCGTCATGATAGTAGCCGGCCTCTTCGACATGCTCATGCACTATAGGATGAAACGGAATTATGAGTACAAGCGGGATGACTGATGGGGCACCGAGTGCAAAGTGCAAAGTGCAGAGTGCATAGGATTCGTGCGCTCTGCTTTTTGTTTCTTGTTCGATAGAGACTGTGAGACGGGCAGACGTGAGACGGTCAGACTTTTAATAGGTATCGCTTCGCGATGATTTATGTTATATGCCGCCGAAGGCGGCGAGCGAGCGCAGCGAGCGATTATAAAAAATGCCGCGCAGCGCACCGCTAAAAAGTCTGAAGTCTGAAGTCTGACAGTCTCATAGTCTTATAGTCTTGGGTACATATGTTTCACAAAAGGAAAATACATGAAAAGGAATATTTTGATAAACGCAGATGATTTCGGGCGGCACATCCTCATCAATGCCGCCGTCGCGCAGGCCGTGGAAACGGGCATGCTCCGCTCCGCGACCCTCATGCCGGGCGGCATCGCCTTTGACGACGCCGTCGACATTGCGCGCGCGCATCCCGCATTGGGCGTCGGCATCCACCTCACCCTCGTGAACGGAAATCCCGTCTGCGACCCCGAAGACATTCCGACCCTCGTCGACGAGACCGGGCATTTCTACGACAATCACGGCATCTTCGTCAAGCGCTACCTCACCGGGAAAGTGTCCCGCGAAGACATCCGCCGTGAGCTCTTCGCGCAAGTGGCGAAAATGAAGGAAACGGGCCTTCCCCTCACGCATATCGACAGCCACCAGCACATGCACATGCTCCCCGGCGTCATCGACATCGCGCTCGACGCGGCCGAATCCGTCGGTCTCTCCGCGACCCGCGTTTCCCTTTCGCCCCTCTTCACCGGTTTTACCGGAAGCCCCGGCCAGCTCATCGGCCGCGCCGGCCTCTGGACCCTGGCGACCCTCGCCAAACGCCGCGCGAAAAAAAGAAACTTCCGCACCCCCGATCACTTCGCGGGCATCGTCGCCGGCGAAGCCGTCAATATTTCCCACCTTCGGCACATCATAGAAACCCTCCCCGAAGGCACCACCGAAATCATGATGCACCCCGGCACCGACAATAAAAAATTAATCCCCGACACCGCCTGGGACCACGACTTCCAAGCCGAACTCGCCGCCATGACCGCTCCGGAATTGATGGATCTCGTGAAACGGAAAAATATCCATATTGTGAACTTTGCAGATTTATAAAGCGTTTCGCTTCGGTGCGACATTTCGATCGAGACTGAGAGACTGTCAGACTTCAGACTTTTTAACGGTACGCTGCGCGGCATTTTTGTAATCGCTCGCTGCGCTCGCTTGCCGCCTTCGGCGGCATATAACATAAATCATCGCGAAGCGTTACCTACTAAAAGTCTGACCGTCTCACGTCTGACAGTCTCATAGTCTTTAGTCTTATAGTTTTAAATACAAATGTAGCACAAAAGGAAAAAACATGAAAAAGTCTCTCACCATCATCACAATCTCCTTCGCCTTCATGCTCCTCCTCAACTTCCTCATGCCCCTCCACCGGGACGATTATGATTACATGCTCGTATGGGGGACGACGCGGCATATCGCCTCATTTGGCGACGTCATTGAATCACTTACGAATCATTACATGACCCACGGCGGGCGGATGATTGCTTTTGCGCCTTATGATACCTTGCTTTGGCTCGGGAAACCGTGGTTCAATCTTGCGAATGCACTCGTCTATATCCTCTTTGCCCTCACATTATGCGCACACGCCGCGCGGAGCACACACATTCTCCGCGAACCTGCGGTGATTTTGTGCGCATTTCTGCTTCTCTGGCTTACCCTTCCGCATTACGGCGAAGTTGCCGTCTGGGCTTGCGGAGCTGCCGTTTATCTTTGGACCGGACTTTGGGCCGCATTGTTTCTGCTGCCGTATAATCTTCATCATGCCGGCCGCCTTCACATGAGCGCTGCCGCCGTGCCTTTTGTATTTATTTCCGGACTTCTTGCCGGTTGGAGCGTCGAAAACCTCGGCGTCACCGTCTGCGCCGTTTCCTTCCTTTTGACCGCCTGGGCGTGGAAACATAAAACCCTCGAAACCTGGATGCCCGCGGGCTTTGCAGGCGCCCTTCTCGGCTTCTGCGGCCTCCTTCTCGCCCCCGGAAATTTCGTCCGCTACGACGAGCAAGGTAGTGGGAAAGGAATCTTGACACATATCGGCAATCAATTCGCCGGAAACGGAGAAATGTTTCTTTACATTCTTCCCATCGTATTACTCTTGCTCCTTCTTTGGCGACTTTTCAAAGTGCGGCTTGCGGAAGAAACGGGGACACATATTTCCCTGCGGCCGAAAAAAATCGGCACGGGAGAAATGCTCACCCTTGCCGTCATCGGAATTCTTCTCGTTTCTTATTTCACCGGAGGCCGGATCGCCGCTTCCATACGTGATTTTTGCATCGAATATATTTTGCCCGCCGTCGGCGTCACGAAACCGAAGCCCATTTATCTTTTTACCAATGTTATGGCGGGATTCGAAGA
>CAVJQK010000104.1:0-5327 GCA_963651795.1 Erysipelotrichaceae bacterium
CCTTTGACGCAATGCAATAAATCATCCAGGGCGCGGGATACTTCCGCAGAATAATCTTTCGGTGCGGAAACGCCGCCTTCCTCTTTCTGATGAATCAAGAATTCGGCCAAAGAAGAAGCGGACGCATCAGTCTGAAGCGGCGCTTCATCATAAGAAGTCCGCATTATTTCTTCTTCCTTCAAACCTTCTTCCATTCCGATCGCCTCATTTCCCGTATTTTCGATACGTCGCCGACATATGCAAATCCATTTTCGCGGCCAGCACCTGATACCGGTACTGCTCCTGCCCCGCCCGGCCGAAGCGGGAAATCACACCCAATTCTTCAAAAATCAAAAGAGCCGTCTTCATTTTACGAAACGGCAATACGCCGGAAGATTTCATCATCGTTTCCACTTCCGTCACCGGTCGTACGCCCACCGACAGTATCGCACGCAATTTCAAAAAGGCATTCACCAAATAATCGCGGTCGATTTCCGCGGAAACTTCCGATTCGGATTTTTTTACATCACGGCCGATTAATTGTACTTTTTCTCCGTACCAATAATGAATTTCCGGTTCATACACCATGGAAACCGTCTCACCCGTCACGGCTGGATCTTCCTCTCCCGCATTCCAGAAAACGGTTTCCGTATGTGCTTTTCCATCCGTCACCACACATTTGAAATGTTTTCCGTCCGCCCCCATTCGCACGGCCGACTCCACAAAAACATCGGACGAAGCAAACATCGGTTTCGGATTATCGCACCCGCACGGTTCCAAAAGAGAGAGCCCGCGAATAAAATCCAAAGTAATCTCGGAAAGCGGCAAACATTCTTCCGCCTCCAATTTCGGTATGCAATCTTCCCCCGTCAGGCGAGCGCGTGTATATTTATTCAATCTTTTCCGAAATTCCGGAATATTTTCGACGGAAACGGTGAAACCGGCCGCCATCGGATGCCCTCCGAATTGCAGCAGTATATCTTTCTGCGCCGCCAGCGCTTCGTACATATTGAATCCCGCGACGGATCGGCAGGAACCTTTCCCCACACCGTTTCTCACGGATACCATCAAAACGGGACGATGATATTTTTCCAAAATACGGGACGCCACAATACCGATAACGCCCGGATGCCAATTGTTTCCGTCCACGACAAGCGCCATATCCTGCTCGCCAGAAAGCGCTTCCACGCGCGCGACCGCTTCCTTAAAAATACTTCTTTCAATGGCCTGCCGCTCCGAATTCAAGAGACAAAGATCGGCGGCCAAAGATTCCGCCTCCGCATGCGATTCCGTCAACATAAGCCGGACGCCCATATTCGCGTGACGAATTCTGCCGGCCGCATTAAGCCTGGGGGCCAATGCGAAAGAAATCTGATCGACCGAAGGCTTATGCGCCTCCCCGTCCTGTTTCATCACACCGGCCGCCCGAAGAAGCGACGCCAGCCCGCAAATTTTTGTCTGCGGAAACCGAGTGAGCCCCGCGCGTACCAAAATACGGTTTTCCCCGGTAAGACTCACCATATCGGCGACCGTCCCCAATGCGACGAGTTCCGTATCTTCCGTATAATCGCGGCCCGTCAACCGAAGCGAAAGCGCGCGGCAAAGAGAATAGGCGACACCGCATCCTGCCAAATCCTCAAAAGGATACGGACAATCTTTTTGATGCGGATTCACCACGGCGACGGCACGCTGCGGCAATACCTCCGGCGGCTGATGATGATCCGTCACGATGACGTCCACCGTATCCGCAAATCGATCGATAAGAGCGGCGGAAGAAATCCCACAATCGACCGTGACGATGAGGGAATATCCTTCCGACGCCAATTTCTCCATGGCCTTTTCATTGAGGCCGTACCCTTCCGTCTCACGTGCCGGAATATAAAATCCCACATCCATGCCGAGGGATCTGAAATAACGAACCAAAATCGAAGTCGATGTGATACCGTCCACATCGTAATCGCCGTAGACGACAATCCGCTCGCCGCGTTTCCCCGCTTCCGTGAGCCGAGCCACGGCCTCCTCCATTCCTTTCATCAGAAACGGATCCGAAAGCTTCGTCAAATCATCATGCAAAAAATGAAACAAATCTTCTTCGCTGTGCACACCGCGGCGATACATGATACGCGCGACACCCGGATGCACACCGGCGCGTGCGAAAAATTCCGGTAGCGACGTTTCCTCATAATTTCCGCGAAAAATCCACTGTTTCCTATCCGCCATACTCATCACCTGTCTGTCCAAAACTTAAGTTCGTTCCTATTTTACCATTCTTCATTCTCAATTTCCACACTTTATTATCATTCTCAATTTCCAAGCAAAAAGCCCTGCCGTTTCGGCAGAGCTCGAAAAAGTATTTTCAACGTTTCTCTTCTTTATTTTTTTCGTACAAAATGAGAAGTCCGTCCAATGTCAGCATCGGATCGACGATATCGATGGAATCGGAACCTTCGGCAATCAATGTCGCGAGTCCTCCCGTCGCGATGACCGTGATATCGGGCAAATTCAGCTCCTCTTTGATATGCCGGACAATCCCGTCGACCTGTCCGACAAAACCGTAGTAAATCCCGGCCTGCATGGCGGAAATCGTATTGCGGCAAATGCAATTCTTCGTTTTCTTGAATTCGATTCGCGGCAATTTCGAGGCGCGCTGGAAAAGCGCTTCCATGGAAATCCCGATACCGGGAGCCACCGCGCCGCCCAGATATTGGCTCTTTTCATTGATGACGCAGAATGTCGTCGCCGTCCCCAAATCGATGACAATCGCAGGCCCGCCGTATTTATGAATCACGGCCACCGCATTGACAATGCGATCCGCACCGAGTTCCTTCGGATTATCATAGAGGATATTCATGCCCGTCTTGATACCGGGTCCCACGATAATCGGCTTCACGTGAAAATAACGGCGCACCATCGTTTCCAAAATCGGAATAATCGGCGGCACGACGGTGGAAATAATGACATCCTCCACCTCATCGAAACGGAGTCCGTTCAGCTGAAACAAAATGCCGAGCGTGGCCGCATAGCCGTCCGCCGTCTGCAGCGTATTGGTGGCGACACGCCAATGATCCAGCAATTTATGATCTTTGTACACGCCGAATACGATATTCGTATTGCCTACATCAAATGCAAGAAGCATACTGTCCTCCCACAAGCGCAAAAATGACGCCCATATCTTGCCTTAAATTCGCACATCTGTCAAGAAAAAATTGAAACCGAAACCGCATCAGCGATTATAGCGATTCAATTCTACTTTTTCTCCGGCCGGACGAATGGAAACATCACCCGCGATAACGCGTTTCGTTTCCTCTCCCGTATCGACCAGAAGACATCCGTCATGATCGATGCCGACGGCTTTCCCCGAAAAACTGTTGTCATTGAATACGACCGTGACATTCTGCCCGATGGTGACGGAAAGCGTTTCCCAATCTTTCAGCACCGCATCAAATCCTTCGGTAACGGCCAATTTATACTCTTCTTCCAATTCATACAGAATGGCCGCCAAAAGATTTTTGCGGGACACTTCCACTCCTTCCATCAGGAAAGACGTCGCCTTGTCGCGGAAAACCGTCGGGAATTCTTCGGCCTTCATGCCCGTATTGATTCCGACACCCACGACGATGTAATCGATTTTTTCCATGGAAGCGGACATTTCAGTCAAAATTCCGACAAGCTTTTTCCCATGAACCAGAATATCATTCGGCCATTTTATTCCGCAATCCGGAAGTCCCATCCGGCGAATACCGCGGCATACGCCGACGGCGGCCAAAAGCGTGAATTTCGCGGCTTCCATCGGCGGACAAGTCGGGCGAAGAATCAGACTGAAATAAATTCCCTTGGCAAAAGGCGATTCGAATTTTCTCGTGAGACGACCTTTGCCGCCCGTCTGCATTTCCGCCACGACAATCGTCCCTTCCTCGGCGCCTTCTCCGGCGTACCGTTTCGCTTCTTCATTGGTGGAAACGGTCTTTTCGAAATAAACGATATGTTTCCCGAATTCTTCCGTCCGAAGCACCCGTCCCAAATCCACAGGCGTAATGAGATCCGGCGCATAAATCAGACGATATCCTTTTTTTGTGCTCGTCTCGAATACATAACCGCGCGCTTTCAATGTGTTGATATGTTTCCAAATCGCCGTGCGCGACACATTCAAATCCTGTGATATTTTTTCTCCGGAAACAAACTCCCCTCCGGCTTTGCGAAAATATTCCAAAATTTCGTTTCTCATAAAAACCTCCGACAGAAGAACGGGAAATTTTTTCGGTCTCAAATTCCTAAAGTGTTATTGCTTTATTATAGTCAACCTTTTTCCCTCCGTCAACGTTTCCGAAAAAATACGGTATAACAAAAACATGCGACCCCGCACGGAACCGCATGTTTTCTTTTTCGTAAAACGTATTTATATCATCATCGCGAAAACGGATTTTTTCACAAAATGTAATGTGAAATATCGATATTTTCCGTCACATCGCCCATTTTTTCACGCACATACGCCGCATCAATCACGACGTTTTTATCCGTAAGTTCGGATGCTTCGTAAGATACATCTTCGAGGACCCGTTCCAAAATCGTATAGAGCCGCCGCGCGCCGATATCTTCCGTCTCGCTGTTCACGCGATGCGCAATATCCGCCACGGCATCCAGCGCATCTTCCGTAAAAATCAGCGTCACCCCTTCGGCGGAAAGAAGCGCCCGATATTGGCGAATGAGCGCCTGGCGCGGCTCCGTCAGAATTTTGCGAAATTCTTCTTTCCCGAGGCTCGAAAGTTCCACGCGAATGGCGAAACGCCCCTGAAGTTCCGGAATCAAATCACTCGGTTTGGAAACGTGAAATGCACCGGCTGCCATGAAAAGAATGTGATCCGTCTTCACGGCGCCGTATTTCGTATTCACCGTCGCGCCTTCCACGATGGGAAGAATATCGCGTTGCACGCCTTCGCGGGACACTTCCGGCGACCCGGAATTTCCGCCGCGGCATGCGATTTTATCGATTTCGTCAATGAATATAATCCCGTGCTCTTCCGCATTTTGTATGGCTCTGTCCGCCGCCAAATCCATGTCGATCATTTCCTCGGCCGCTTCTTCGGCGAGCAATTTTTTCGCCATACGCACGGTGACTTTTTTCTTTTTCGTTTTCTTGGGCATCATCATGGAAATCATTTGAGAAATCTGATTCATATTCTCATTCGCACCCATCGCATTCATGCGACCTTTTTCGATCACTTCGATTTCCACCGTGCGATTATCCAAATCCCCGTTTCGTATCCGTTCCAGAAACTGCGCGCGTCGCTCCGCTTTCCCGGGATCGACATCTTCGGTCGCCGTTTCTCCGCCCTTCCCGAAAATAATGT
>CAVJQK010000105.1:0-5276 GCA_963651795.1 Erysipelotrichaceae bacterium
TTTTTTAGCCAACGGAGATTTTTTTGTGAAAGAGTTTTTTCACAGCCCCTTTTTGTATATATCCCCCAGTTAGAATGGGGGATCCGTATAGCTTTAGAATTGAGTTCTTTATTATTTTTATAAAGCGTAATTATCGATTTTCTCAAGTAATTCTTTGAAAGAAATATTTTTGCCGGTGTAGATTTTTGCGCTTGGATTTCTTTTGTCCGGAATTTGGGCGGAGAGGGAGATGATGATATCAGCCGTTTCGGCTTCTGCGACGGTTTCTGTTTCCGCATAGGGGATGTGATAGGTTTCTGCCGCTTCGCGGGCAAGCGTCCCTTCGGGGAGGTAGCCGCAGCGGGGTTGATAGCCGGCGAGGAAGAGGCAGCGCATGAGGGTGATTGTTTCCTTTTCGGTGCCCAAGAGCAGAATCGGCTTGTGCTCCGTTTCTCCTTTTTTATAGGTGTAGAGCGTCGGCTGGTGCGTGATGGGGTCTTGGTAGACGAGGGCGTCCAGGCGGAACGCTTTTTTGAGATTTTCTTCCGTCAGCGTTTCGTTCGGACGGCCGTCGGCTATGAAGTGCGAATCGGAGAGGATGACGAGGCGCGTGCACCATTTCGCCGCCATCATGAGGTCGTGACAAATCATGAGTATCGTTTTGCCGTTGTCCGCAAGTTCGCGGCAAAGGCGGAAGATTTCTTCCTGATAGAGCAAATCAAGCGCGGCGGTCGGTTCGTCGAGGAAGAGAATCGGCGTTTCCTGCGCGAGGACTTTGGCGAGCATGATGCGTTGTTTCTCACCGCCGGAGAGGGCCTGTATCGGCTTATCGGCAAAGGCGGTCGTGCCGGTGTAGGCCATCCATTTTTCGGCGATGGCCATGTCGTTTTTATTTTCTTTTTGCCACCATTTGAGGTAGGGATAGCGCGAGGAGAGGACGATTTCGCGGCCGGTGTAGCCGAAGCTCAGGTGGAAATCCTGCTGCATGAATGCGATGCCGCGCGCGATTTCTTTATCGGAAAGATGTTTCGTGTCGCGGCCGAAAAGGCGGACGTTTCCGCCCGTTGGGGGAAGAAGTCCGCGGACGCATTTCAGAAACGTACTTTTGCCGGCGCCGTTCGGCCCCAAAAATCCGATGAATTCGCCGGGACGCGCCGCAAGGGAGCAGCCGTCCAAAATGGTGCGGCCGTCGATGGCGTAGGAAATATTTTCGATTTCCAGGATATTCGTTTCCATCAGGCGTCACCCCCTTCTTTTCTCATGCGGCGGATGAGGTAGAGGAAATACGGCGCGCCGATGAGCGCGGTCATGATGCCGACGCGAATTTCCGCGGGCGGCGCGATTGTGCGGCCGATGGTGTCGCAAAGGAGCAGGAAGAGCGCGCCCAGGAGAGCGGAGGCGGGTATCAGCACGCGGTGATCGGGGCCGAATAAAATGCGCGTCACATGCGGGACGACGAGGCCGACGAATCCGATCATGCCGGAAACGCAGACGGCGGTCGCCGTGATGAGGGACGCGGTGAAAAGGAAGAGGCCGCGATACCAAAGTACATTCATGCCGAGCGATTTCGCTTCGTTTTCGCCGAGTGCGAGAGCATTCAAATGCCGCGCCAAGAGGCAGAGAAGGAAAATGCCGGCGATGATGGGAAATATGGCAAGGCCCACGTGTTCCCACCGGCGGTAATCGAGCCCGCCGACCATCCAGAAAAGAAATTCGCGCAGGCGGTATTCATTCATAAAAGTGAGGAGCCCGTTTGTGAGCGCGCCGAGAAACATGCTGACGGCGACGCCGGCCAAAAGGAGCGTCATCGGCGGAATTCGTCCGTGGCGGAAAGTGAGCGCGAGCGCTGCCGCGACGGCTCCCAGTGCGCCTACGAGCGCGAAAGCGGGCATGTAGTACATGGAAAGGGACGTGAGCCCGAAGGAAATGCAAATGACGGCGCCGAAAGAAGCCCCGGCGGAAACGCCGATAATACCGGGATCGGCCAGGGGATTCGCAAAGACGCCCTGCATGACGGCACCGGCCGCGGCAAAAGCGGCACCGGCCAAAATGGCAATCGCGACGCGCGGCATCCGGATGAACCAGAAAACGGCGCGCTCGGCCGGCGTGGGATCTTCGCCGCCGGGCGTCATCCCGAGCGCCAACGCCCATTCATGGAATATGGAGGAAACGGCGACCTCGATCTGGCCGGAATGGAGTGAGTAGAGCGTCGTCAGAAGCAGCAGCACACCCGTCGCCAGCATAAAAAGAAATTTATTTCGAGCGCTTTTTAGCATACAGAGTCCTTTCTTGAGAAATGCTATGAGAGCAAATGCTGTCAGCCGTCAGCCGTCGGCATCTTCTACCAAAATGGAAATTTTCGTGATGTAGTCATCCGGATTCGTTGTCGTCCAGAAACTGCGAATGGGGGTGATGTAGGCGTCGCCTGCGATGCGGAACCGATGCGAGGCGATGAATTCTTTCAAAGCGTCGACTGCCTGCATGTAATGCGGATGTTTCCGGCTTTTCTTGTAGATTGTCGCATAGAGTCCCGCCGGCTTCGTGATGATCGTTTCCTCTTTTGCCGGATCGCTCACGTCCGTGAAGAAATGCGAATAGGCGAGATAGTTTCCCGTTTCCAATTCCGCCAGCGGGAGGAGATATCCCGTCGGATTTTCATTGATGCTGTGATTCTTGCGGAGCTTTTCATTGTGCGCGGAAAGAGAGCGCAGACCTTCCTCCGGCGTTGTTTCATGCTGCGGATACGGTGTCACGACAAGTGTCCTCTCGGAAACGCGTTCCACGAAAAGATCATTCACCTGTCCCGTCTCAATGGCCGTGATGAGCGAGAGACGCCCGAGCTTCTTCTCGATATGCTCCTGATTTTTCCGAATGAGAGCCATCTGCTCTTCGTACTCTTTTTGTTTTTCAATCAGCAAAAGACGCAAACTTTCCGGATTGCGATTTTTGACATATTCGGCGATTTTCTTCAGCGGCACATCGATGGCGCGCAGCGCCGCCACGATTTCGAAAATGTAAAATTGCTCGAAAGAATAATAGCGATACCCGTTGTCATTGACGAAACTGGGCGCAAAAATCCCGTTTCTTTCATAATAAAAAAGAGTCTGCTTCGATATATTGAACAGTTTCGCAAATTCCCCGACGGTGAAATATTTTTTCTCTTTCATGAATTTTCTCCCATGAATCTTTCAAGATTCTTTAATGTTATTAAGTCCATTATACATGAAACGCGCCGCGCGCGAAAGATGAAACGCCGAAAATTCGCGAAATAAATTCATTTATATCATAAGTTGATGAAATTTTTGAAAATCCATTTGACTCTACTATAGGTATACACTTTATGATGTGTAAGAATATTAGTGTTCGTGAATTTTTATGCGAGTATGTAGTTTCATTTCGGAGTGAGTATGCGGTTTGGACGGATGGCGGGAGCTTTGGCCGTTTCCTTTTTACTGCTGGGGACGGCGGGCTGCGGGATTCCCGATATGGGGAAACCTTCGGCCGTTTTGACGCGTACGGTGACGGATGATGCGGGAAACCGCGTGACGATTCCGGCGCATCCGGAGCGCATCGTATCGATGGATCTGGCGACGGATGAAATCATTCTGGAGCTCGTGGATCCTTCGCGCGTGGTGGGCGTGAGTTTCTGGTCGCTTTCGGAAGGCATTTCCACGGTGGCGGATAAAGCGCAAAAAGTGCCGAATCAAATTCAATATTATACGCCGGAAGAAGTGTTCGTGTGCAAGCCGGATCTCGTGATTGCGCCGGATTGGACGAGCGCGGATTTATTGCGGACGCTCAAAGACGTGGGCGTTACGGTCTATATTTCCCGCGGCAGTCTATCGGTCGAAAATGTGAAAGTGTCTCTGGCGGAAATCGCGGACGCTTTGAATGAAAAAGAAAAAGGAAACGAAATCGCGGCCGAGATGGATCGGGATCTGGCTAAAGCGGCGGCGCGGAAAGCGCTGATTCCGGAGAGCGAGCGAAAAAATGTGGTGCTCTATTCGCATCTTCGCGGCTATATCGGAAAAGGTTCGCTTTTCGATGATTTGTGTCAATATGCCGGCGTCATCAATGGTGCGGCGCTCATCGGTATGGGGGCAAATGATCCCATTGCCGAAGAGGGGCTCGTCCTCATGAATCCGGATATTATTCTCATTCCGACATGGTCGTACGGAAATATTTCTCCGGAACGCATCAAGGAAGAACTTTTGACGGATCCGGCGATGCAGCCGATCAAAGCGGTCCGAAACCGGGCTTTTAAACAAGTCCCGGATAAATATATGTATTCGGCGTCCCCGGCCATGACAAAGGCTATACTGGGTATACAGGACGCGGCGTACGGAAGCGGGTGATGGTGCGTTTCCATAATTTTGGCATTAATGTGAAAACATTATGTGATAAAACTTTTCGACAATCATGTCACAGGTTTTTCGAAGGAGGAGTATGAACATGAATCAGGGTAAAAAAGTAACGATGCTGGCGGCACTCGCCTGCACGGCCGTATTGTGCGGCGGGTATGCATCGGCGGCGGAGGAAGCGCAGGAATTTTCCTTGGACGAAGTCGTCGTCACGGCCAACAGAACGAAAGATAAAGTGGTGGATACCTCGGCCAATGTTTCCGTCGTTTCCGCGGAAAAGATTGCGGAAAGACATTATGTCGATGTGGCGGAAGCGTTGAGAGATGTACCGGGCGCGAGCGTCATGGATGCCGGTACGGGTGCTTCCGAGAAAAAAATCATTTTGAACGGTGATGCGCGCGTATTGGTTTTGGTTGACGGTCGTCGTGTGAATTTTGATATGGGCGTCGGCAGCGGTCGCGGCAGCTACGATTTGAACCAGCTTCCCGATATAAGCACCATTGAACGTATCGAAGTGGTCAAGGGTCACGGCGGTGCATTGTATGGCAGCGATGCGGTCGGCGGTGTCGTCAATATCATCACGAAGAAAGCGGATCACAGCTACGGCAAGATTTCTCTCGGCTTCGGCTCCGAGCAGGCACGGGAAGCCAAAGCGATGTACGCCTTCAAGAAAGACAAGACCGGCGTCGTGGTGTCCTTCTCCAAATACAAACAAGGCTATTTTAAATATAAAGATGCGGCAAGCGGCGTCACTAAGAGATGGCCGGAAAGCTCTTCTTATAATAATGAAAAAGTTTCCGTGAAATTGACGCAGGAACTCTCCGCCACCACGAATTTGGAATTCGGTTATGATTTCAGTAAGTACGACGGTTTGCGTTCAACGTCCACTGTTCCTTCTACTTATGGACCCAGTGCTTCTTTTAGCTATAAGAAGAC
>CAVJQK010000106.1:0-5269 GCA_963651795.1 Erysipelotrichaceae bacterium
ATAATGTCCATCGGGTTTCTCGTTTCCGCCTTTTTCGTCGGCCACATGATTTCCCCGATTTTTTCGACTGCGGCCTCTTCCGCCGCTTGGCCGTGACGCTCGATTTCCCGTTTCTTTTCAATGTGGATGGCTTCTTCCGCCAAATCGCGCACCATGGATTCCACGTCGCGCCCCACATAGCCGACTTCCGTATATTTCGTCGCTTCCACTTTGACGAAAGGCGCATCGGTCAATGCGGCGATACGACGGGCGATTTCCGTTTTCCCGACACCCGTCGGTCCGATTAAAAGAATATTTTTCGGCGTGATTTCCTTCGATTCTTCCGCGGAAAGACGAGAGGCACGCCAGCGATTTCTCATCGCGACGGCCACCGCTTTTTTCGCCTTCTCCTGCCCGACAATGTATTCATCCAAATAGGCGCAAATGGCGGGCGGCGTCAATTTTTCATCCATTCAGATTTCCTCCGTTATGACATTGTGATTGGTGTACACGCAGATATCGGCGGCAATATGAAGCGATTTTTCCGCAATATCACGCGCGGACATTTCCGTATTTTGCGCCAAAGCCCGCGCAGCCGCAAGCGCATAATTTCCCCCGCTGCCGATGGCCAAAATACCGTCATCCGGCTCAATCACCTCTCCGTTTCCGGAAACGAGAAACAAATGCTCGCCGTCCGTCATGATAAGAAGCGCTTCCAATTTTTGCAATACGCGATCCCGGCGCCAGGCCTTTGCGAATTCGACGGCGGCGCGCAGCAAATTCCCGTTGCAATCTTTGAGTTTTTCTTCAAACATATCGAAAAGAGTGAAGGCATCGGCGACGGAGCCGGCAAATCCGGCAATAACTTTTCCGTGATAGAGCCGGCGGACTTTCCGCGCGGTATTTTTCATGACGACCGCCTGCCCCATCGTCACCTGTCCGTCACCGGCGACCGCCGTGTGCCCGTCTTTTTTGACGGCCAAAATTGTCGTAGCTGTAAACATACTGTTCTCCTTATCTCATCATTTCCGAAAATTTTTTCATTTCGGAAAGAGCGCGTTCCGCAAGCTTGGCATTTTTCTCTTTTTTCGGCACGCGAGCGGAAAGCGGCGGTACCAAACCGAAATTCACATTCATGGGTTGAAAATTTTTCCCTTCGTAATGGGAAACATAATACGTGAGTGCGCCGAGCGCCGTCTCTTTCGGAAACGGAACGGGCGTTTCGCCGCGGAATCGTTTCGCCGCGGCATACGCCGCCGCAATACCCGATGCCGCCGATTCGACATATCCTTCCACACCCGTCATCTGCCCGGCAAAGAAAAGACCGGCGCGCGCTCTCGTTTCCATCGTCGCATCCAAAAGATGAGGAGAATCGATGTACGTATTTCTGTGCATTACGCCGTAGCGAATGAATTCGGCATTCGCCAGTCCCGGAATCATTCCGAAAACGCGGCGCTGCTCGCCCCATTTGAGATGCGTCTGGAAACCGACGATATTGAAAAGCGTCCCCTCTTCATTATCCTGCCGAAGCTGCACGACGGCATAAGGGTCGCGCCCCGTCCGCGGATCGGGAAGCCCCACCGGTTTCAGCGGACCGAAACGCATCGTATCTTCTCCGCGCACGGCCATCACCTCAATCGGCATGCAACCTTCGAAAACTTTTTTGTTTTCAAAACCGTGCACCGGCGCGACTTCCGCTTCGGCCAATGCTTTTTGAAACGCTTTATATTCCGCTTCGTTCATCGGACAATTGAGATACGCCGCTTCGCCTTTTCCGTAACGGGACGCACGATAAATGACACTCATATCCAAAGATTCGAGTGTCACGATGGGTGCGGCGGCATCATAAAAATGCAAACCTTCTCCGCCGCAAAATGTTTCGATATCGTCCGCCAATGCGCCGTCCGTCAAAGGACCCGTCGCAATGATGACAATACCTTCTTTCGGAATTTCATCCACGCGCCGGGCACATACGGTGATGAGCGGATGAGAAGAAATCGCTTCCGTCACCGCTTTGGCATATCCCATGCGATCGACGGCAAGCGCTCCGCCGGCCGGCACACTGTGCGCATCGGCGCAGCGCATAATAAGAGAGCCCAAAAGACGCATTTCCTCTTTCAAAAGGCCGACCGCATTCGTCACGGCCGCCGCGCGAAGGGAATTGCTGCAAACGAGCTCTCCGTAATATTCGGTATGATGAGCGGGTGTTTTTTCATTCGGCCGCATTTCAATCAGGCGGACGGGAATTCCCATTTCCGCCAATTGCCAAGCCGCTTCGCTGCCGGCCAGCCCCGCGCCGACCACAGTCACATATTCCATCTATTCTTTCCCGTTATTCTTCTTTCTTTTTGGTTTGCGAACGTTTTGCTTTCTTCGGTGCGTTTTTACATTCCGGATTGGAGCAGAAAACGGTTTCCGTGCCGTTCTTGGCCGTCCGTTTCACCATCACGGATCCGCAAAGCGGGCAAATTTTATCCGTCGGTTCATTCCAAAGTGCCATATCGCATTCCGGATAATTACTGCATCCGTAGAATACGCGTCCACGCTTCGAACGGCGTTCCAAGAATGTCCCTTTCCCGCATTTCGGACATTTGACTCCGGTATCGCGCATAATGGATTTTGTTTCCTTGCAATCCCGACAATACAAATACCGGCCGTAAGGTCCCTGACGATATACCATGAGCTTCCCGCATTTCGGGCACGGCGTATCCGATACTTCCGCCTGCGATCTGTCGTCCCCGTACGGCTTTGTATTGCGGCAACGCGGATAATTGGGACATGCCAGGAATTTCCCGTAACGACTCATCCGTACGACCATGTGAGCGCCGCATTTTTCGCAAATCACATCGGTGACCTGCTTATTTTTCTCTTTCTCCTCACCGGCTTCTTTATCGGCATCCGCCAATTCTTTGGCAAAGGAAGAATAGAAACTGTCCAAAACGCCCGCGTATGTATCGTTTCCGTCGGCGATTTTATCCAATTTGCTTTCCATATCGGCCGTGAAATCCACATCGACGATATTTTCGAAATATTTTTTGAGCAAATCGCATACGGTGAATCCCGTTTCCGTCGGATAGAATTGTTTATTTTCCTTTTTCACGTATTTGCGCGTCTGAATGGTATCCAAAATCGGCGCGTACGTGGACGGCCGCCCGATGCCTTTTTCTTCGAGCGTTTTAATGAGTCCCGCTTCCGTATAGCGCGGCGGCGGTGTCGTAAAATGCTGCTCCGGATTCACGCCGATATTGTGCACCGCATCGCCTTTTTTGAGAACCGGCAGAATATTTTCCTTTTCATTTTCCTTCGCGCGTTCTTTCGGCGACTGAATGACGGTAAATCCGTCAAAGAGTACGCGCATCCCCGTCGCTCGAAGCTGATAATCGTCGCATTGCAATGTCATCGCCGTATTTTCCGTGCGCTGCGCCGCCATTTGGCTTGCCATGAAACGATTCCAAATCAGCGTGTAGAGGCGAAGCTGATCGCGCGTAATGACGCCTTCCAGCGTATGCGGTTCGAAATTGAGATTCGTGGGACGAATGGCTTCATGCGCATCTTGTGCATCTTTTGCCGCCGCATAAATATTCGGCTTTTCGGGGACATAGTCCACACCGTACGTTTCCGCAATATAGGGGCGAACAAGTTTAATCATTTCTTCGGAAATACGAGTCGAATCCGTACGCATATACGTAATAAGACCGATATGTCCATGCCCCGGAATTTCGACGCCTTCATACAATTGCTGCGCCAACATCATCGTCTTCTTGGATGCGAAAGACAATTTATTGACGGCTTCCTGCTGCATGGTGGATGTCGTGAAAGGCGGTTTGGCGCGGCGCTGTTTCTTCTGCGTCACAATGGAAGTGACAATGGCATCCTTCCCGTCGATATCATTTACGGCACGTTCCGCTTCATCCTCATTGGTAATCCGGATTTCTTTCCCGCGGAATTGCGTCAGACGCGCTTTAAATGTTTCCTTTGCCGCATCTTTATACTTGGCATCGATAGTCCAATATTCTTCGGGGACGAAAGCTTCAATTTCTTTTTCGCGATCGCAAATGAGCCGCACGACAACGGATTGCACGCGTCCGGCCGACAGTCCGCGATACACGTATTTCCAAAGCCAGGGCGACAATTTGTAACCCACGAGACGATCCATCACGCGGCGTGCCTGCTGCGCATCGGCTTTGCTTTCATCAATCGGCCGCGGATGCTTCATCGCTTCCAAAATGGCCGGTCTGGTGATTTCATGAAACGTAATCCGCACATTTTCTTTCGGATTCACATCCAGCAATTTCGAAAGATGCCAGGAAATCGCTTCCCCTTCGCGATCGGGGTCCGTTGCCAGAAGGACATTGCTCGATTTATTGGCTTCCTTCTGCAATTCGAGAATGACGCGTTCACGGCCTTCCGCGGGAATATAACTGGCGCGGAAATGATCGTTCACATTGACGCCCAGCACATTTCTCGGCAAATCGCGCACATGTCCCATGGACGCCATGACTTTGTACTTATCGCCCAAAATACGCTGAATGGTTTTTGCCTTGGCGGGAGATTCCACCACGACCAGACATTTTCCTGCCGGATTCGATTTCCTTCTGAAAAACAATTCCTTTCCGCCCAAAGGTCCTTTTTCCGCCATACCTCTTTTACCGCCGATGGTAATCGTTCTTTTGATCGACAATTTTCATTCCCCACTTCGCTTAAAATTTTCGAAACAATTTAATCTTTTCTATTTCTATATAAAAAACATACACCATTTCTTCTCGTGCTGTCAAATTTTTTGTGCGCTAAATTTTTATTTACACGCAGCATAGAGTCCGGGGCCGGCTTCCGTAATGAATCCTTTCACGGTGAGCGAGAGCAAAATCATCGTAAGCCGCGGCAGAGGCAGACCGCTTTGCACCAAGATTTCCTCGGCGGACACCGCGTTTCCCGTCGTGCAGAATCGATACACCAATTCTTCTTCGAGAGAAAGTGATACCGCTGCCTTCCCTTCCCCCGTTTCCGTGATTTCTTCTTTCCAATCGTATTCCGTCAAAATGTCATCGGCGCATGTCGCGCAAATGGCACCGTTTCGTATCAAATGATTCGTACCGCGGCTCATTTCCGAAAGGATGCTCCCGGGGACGGAAAATACATCGCGCCCTTCTTCCAAAGCGAAATCCGTCGTGATAAGAGAGCCGCTGCGAATGGCCGCTTCCGTCACAAGGACGCCGCGGCTCATACCCGCAATGATACGATTTCTGGCCGGAAACTGGCGCCCGAGCGGCCGCGTCCCCGGCGGATATTC
>CAVJQK010000107.1:0-5175 GCA_963651795.1 Erysipelotrichaceae bacterium
GAGCGGCACCTGCAGCGACAGCGACCGGAGCGGCAGCGGATACGCCGAATTTTTCTTCAATAGCTTTTACGAGTTCCGAAAGTTCGAGTACGGACATTTCGGCAATGGCGTTAAGGATTTCTTCGTTAGTCATTTTGGTTTCCTCCAATTTTTGAATTTGCACTTTGTGCTATGCGCTCTTACGCGCTTTCTTTCTGTTTACGCACAGCTTCGAGAGCGTATGCGATCTTGGTAATGTTGCCGTTGAGGGCACGAGCCAGATTGGAAATCGGGGCAAGCAGTGTCGCTGCGACGACGCCCAGGAGCTGTTCGCGGCTCGGCAGATCGGCGAGGGCTTTGACACCTTCGGGCCCGATGACTTTTCCGGAAAGGACGCCGGCTTTGACTTCGATGGCTTCGCTCTTCGTTTCTTCAAAGAATTCTTTGAGAGCGGCTGCCGGTGCCACGGGGTCTGCCGCGCAAGTGGCGAGGCCGTTCGGGCCGTGAAGCAGATCGTCGAGACCCTGAAGTCCGAGTTCATCGGCTGCGATGCGGACCAAAGTGTTCTTGACGACTTTGTATTCCACGCCGTGCGCCAGGAATTTGCGACGGAGCAGATTGGCATCGGCGACGGTCAGTTTGTTGTAGGAAACGAGGACGACGCCCTGTGCGGACAGTTTCTCCTTCATTTCGGCAACGTATGCGACCTTTTCGGGACGAATTTTCAATTCATAATGTTCTTTCATACTACACCTCCTCTGCTATCGGATTTTTCGGAAATAGAAATTTCCGCTGTGGAAACCGGAGTTTCCGTTATTTATCACGTTAGCTAAAACGACCCCACGTGAAGTGAGGTCGTGTACGGGTATTTCCTGTACCAAGCCTCGGGAGGCGGGCGCCGGTTTCCCATTGCCCATTATACATACCGCCGGTCTTCAGCTAAGTGTTAAATATGAAATTTCTCTCAGAGGGTGGAGATATCGATGTGGATGCCTCTGCCCATGGTGGAGCTGATGGTGACATTTTTCATGTACGCGCCTTTGACGGAAGCCGGACGGGCTTTCAGAATGTGGTTGTACATGGTGCGGAAGTTTTCTTTGAGTTTGTCTTCATCAAAGGAAACTTTGCCGATGCCGACCTGGATGTTGCCACCCTTATCGGTGCGGTACTGCACTTTACCGGCTTTGATTTCGGCAATGGCTTTGGCTACGTCCATCGTGACGGTCCCGACTTTCGGGTTCGGCATGAGGCCTTTCGGTCCGAGGATTTTGCCCAGACGGCCGACAACGCCCATCATGTCCGGGGTCGCGACGACGACATCAAAGTCGAACCAGCCTTTTTGAATCTGTTCGGCCAGCTCCATCCCGCCGACATAATCGGCACCCGCTTCTTTCGCTTCATCTTCCTTGTGGTCTTTGGCGAAAACGAGGACTTTCTTCGATTTGCCGGTGCCTGCCGGAAGGACGATTGCGCCGCGGAGCTGCTGATCGGCGTATTTCGGATTGATATTGAGATTGAAAGCGAGTTCCACCGTTTCATCAAACTTGGCGGATGCGGCTTTCTTTACGAGTGCGACAGCTTCGTCGAGGTCATAGAGTTTATGACTGTCTACGAGGGCTGCGGCTTCTTTTTGTTTCTTTGTCAGTTTTGCCATGGTTACCTCCTTGCGACGGGAAACATGTCCTCATCGCCTGACAGTCTTATTCGACGACTTCGATCCCCATGCTGCGGGCCGTACCTTCGACCATCAGCATAGCTGCTTCCACATCATTGGCATTGAGGTCGGGCATCTTCGTTTCCGCGATTTCTCTGACCTGTGCCTTGGTGACTTTGCCGACTTTTTTCTTATTCGGTTCACCGGATGCGGTTTCAATACCGGCCGCTTTCTTCAGAAGTACGGCTGCCGGCGGGGTTTTGCAAATGAAAGTAAAGCTTCTGTCATCATATACGGTGATTTCGACCGGGATAATGAGGCCGACCTGCTGAGCGGTGCGGTCATTGAAGTCCTTGACGAAAGCCATGATATTGACGCCTGCCTGACCCAGAGCCGGGCCTACAGGCGGTGCCGGAGTGGCCTTGCCGGCCGGGCACTGCAGCTTTACGACTTTTGTGATTTTCTTTGCCATGTAAAACACCTCCTTACTCTTTGAGGATGTGGTACGAACGGGCTTTCGCCCTCCCACTTCGGCTTTTCGGGAAACGGGATTTCTCCCCTACGTTTCCTCAGGGAAGCGGTTCAAAGAAACCGGCTTCCAGCTCTATTTTGGTAGCATGCCCAAACGCGCTGATTTCGGCAATAATCTTGCTCTTATCATCCGCTACGCTGAGCACGGTAGCCACATGATCGGAAAACGGCCCTTCCGTGATACGGATTTTGTCGCCGGCTTTTGCCGTGACGCGGACCGAAATCTTTCTGCCGCCCAAGATACGCTCCGCCTCTTCTTCCGCAAGCGGAATCGGCTTTGTGGTGGTCCCGACGAAACCGGTGACCCCCGGCGTATTACGGACGACATACCAGCTGTGGTCATTCACTTCCATTTGGACTAAGAGGTACCCGGGGAAAACCTTGCGGCTTACGACACGTTTCTGGCCGTCCTTGACCTCTTCCTCATCCTGCATCGGAAGCACGATTTGCTTAATCGTATCTTCCAAACCCATGGAATGAACTTTGCGGGTCAGTGCATCCTGCACTTTATTCTCATATCCGGAATAAGTATGAATGACATACCAACGGATATCCTTTTCTTGGCTTTGATTATTCTCTTGATTCTCAAGTTTAACTTCGTTTTCGGACATCGTTTCCTCCATTATCCCATCACCCCGACAAGTAATTTGGAAAGACCCATGAATACGAAGTCAACTCCGACCAGCATGGCGGAAATCAGGAGCACGGACGCGATGACGGTGATCGTATAGTGGAGAAGCTGCTTTTTTGTCGGCCATACGACCTTGCGCATCTCCACCTTCGTCTCGCGATAAAACTTATTCCATGCGGCTCCGCTTTCCTCAGCTGTCTGCCGACGTTGCGCCATACTTATACCCCTACTTTCAAATTATTTCGTTTCTTTATGCAGGGTGTGCTTTTTGCACCATTTGCAGTACTTCATCATTTCGATACGTTCCGCATTGTTCTTCTTGTTTTTGTTAGTACGATAGTTGCGGCGCTTGCATTCAGAGCACGCAAGAGTAATTCCGTCACGCATGTTTTACACCTCACTCATAGATAGGATTTCACGTTTACAGCATACTCGAAAATTATATCATATGCACATACCGTAGTCAATCCAATTTCACTTAAAAAAGCCGGGCACTCCCGACGTGTGTAGAAATTATATCACGGAAACTTTTTTCCCGCAATCCTTTTATGAAACTTTTTCCTATTTAAGAAATAGAAAATGGGGAAATGGGAAATGGGAAATGGGAAATGGGAAATGGGAAATGGAAAATGGGAAATGGAAAATGGGGAATGGGCGCAAAAAAAGGAAACCCTTTTCAGAGTTTCCTTTTTGATTGCAAATTCCGAGATTAGAATTTGTAGTTGATGGAGAGCGTCCAGCCGTTTGCTTTCTGAGCGCCTTCGTTGTCAACGCTGTGGCCGAATGCGTATTCGCCGTGAACGTAAGTGTTCTTCGCGACGGCAACGTCACCGGATGCAAGCCAGAAATGGCCGTCCTGCTTGTAAAGCATATCGGCGTCCATCAGTTCCAGACCGCTCATGCCCAATTCATAGAGGCCGGCTTTGACTTTGAAGTAAGCGACATCGAGATTCCAGGAGCCCGCTTTATTGAGATCCATTTCGCCGTAGCCGATGCCGACCGTCCAGATTTTGCCCTTCTGCCCGCCGTAATAGCTGTTTTCTTTCGTATCGGCATAATAATCACCGAATACGCGGAACTGCTGCACCGGAATGAGGAGGTTGACGCCCCAGATGGATTTCTTATTCGTATCTCCGCCAAAATCGTTTCTTCCCGTATTGTACTGATACGGGGAAACTTTCAAATAATCGACGCCGAGTTTCGCAAATCCGAGGTTCGCTTTCAGCTGTGCATAGAAAGCTTCGGCTTTACGGAAATTGCTTTCATCATATTCATTACCATAGAACAAAGCCGTGCCCTGCGCTTCCTGCATACGGCCGTAACCGACGGCGAGATTCAGTTTCTGTCCGAGCGGAGCCGCGAGTTCGACACCGTCGAACGCATTCGCATACAGCCATCCGCCGAGCTGCTGGCCCATATCGAATTCATAACGGCCGAGGGTCGCACCCACGACGCCCAGCTGATGATGGACATACAAACGATCCATGGTGACATCTGCGGAATCGCCGTCTTTGAGGCTGATGTTTCCGCTGGTGAGACGGCCGCGAACGTAAGTGGTGTCATTGACGGTCGCTACCGCATTGATGCGCATACGAGCGTTCCAGGAATCTTTGCCGCCGTTCGTCTTCTGATAACGAACGCGAGCGTCACCGGACCAAGCGAGGTTTCCGACTTTCTTTTCCAGATTGGAAACGCGAACGCCGAGGTTTTCGAGTTCGTCCGCATATTCGGAAGCGAGACGATCGATAATCGCGCGATCTTCGGCATTCATCTGATCTTCTTTCGCCATGAGACGGGCAATGATCTGCGCAAGTTCATAACGGGTAATGTTCTGCTCGCCTTTGAAGGTGCCATCCGGATAGCCTTCTACCATGCCGCGATCGGAAAGATCGGAAATGGCCTGATACGCCCAGTCGGACTGATCCACATCAGAGAACGGATTGGCGGCATAAACGGAAGCGCCCGCCGCCAGAGCAGCGACGGCTGCCATAGCAAGAATTTTTTTCATGATAAGTCTCCCTTCATGAAACGGCTTTCAAAAGAAAGGAAACGGAAACGGCAAGAGTGACCGTGTTTCCTCTGCATTCCGTTTCGATACGGGGCCGAAAGCATCCCCCGTACTTCCTCACATTTTATCATACATTTATGCCTTTTACTATACTTTTTTTGGAATAGGCGGTATGCGTCTTGGCTCACCTGAAAGGAGAGCTGTCAGGCACGAAGTGACTGACTGAGGGGTCGTGCACTTTGTACGCACATAGCGGTAGGGGATTCCCCTCCGCTGTAGTGCGACATTTGTTTATTCCGCTGCGCGGAATGACGCTTCGCTTTTATCCCGCTGCGCGGGATGGCGCGCCTTCGGCGCGCCTACTTCATTTCT
>CAVJQK010000108.1:0-5159 GCA_963651795.1 Erysipelotrichaceae bacterium
GTGCACTATGCACTTTGCACTTTGCACTATGCACTGTGCACTATGCACTATGCACTGTGCACTTTTACAAAATAATCGGGGAGCGGACATAATCGGCGCCTCCGTTTCGATATGTTTCCGCACGGCGGCACCAGGCGGCGATATCCGTCGCGCGGGCGTCGAGAAGAAGATCTTTTTTTATGGCGGGCGCCTCGGTGCGGAGCGCTTTGGCAAAAGAGGTGACGACGGGAATGTGCGAAAACCGAAGGAGCGCGCTCTGCGTTTCCCGAAGCGCCAAAATTCTCGCATAGTTTGCCGGTGCGAAATCGGAAAAAGGAGAGGGCGCGGCGTCCGAGAGAAGCAGCGCGGCGCCGATGCGGCGGAGGCGGCTCGTGAGATATCGTTTGCTTTTGACGGCGGTGAGCATCGCATCATACGACGGCGCCGCCGTTTCTTTTTTCCATTTATGTTCCAATCCTTCGGTAAAGAGGCCGGAGGCGGAAAGATTTTCTTCGGACAAAAGCCGCGTGCGCAAAAGACAGGCATCTTCGTAGCGCGCGTAATCGATCATGTTTCCTTCCGTTACAAGTGTTGCGATATCATCTTGTTCTTTTTCGGGAAGTGTTTCCGGAATATGTCCGCCGATAAGTTCTTTACGAATGACGGAGGCGGAAACGGGATGCTCAGTATCTCTATGAACGGGAATGACGGTAAGCGGCAGATTTTGTGCCGAAATTGTGCGCGTGTATTGGATGCCCAAAAGATTATTGGGAAGGGAGAGGCCTTCGGAAAGAGCGGGATACGTTTCCGCGATGACATCATTGACGGCGCGCGAGTACGGAATTCCCGTTTCCAAATGCCGGCGCAATTTTTCCGAAAAATCGCCCCCCAGCACGGCGCGCGCGGCGGCGAAGAGTTCGTCTTTCCCGAAGCTTTCCGTCCCGAATGCGACGGCGTCGCACCCCAATTCGGCGAGAAGGCGCACGCCGCAGGCGGCAAAACGGTCCGCGCTTTGCAGCACGCATCGCACGGGAAGCTCGACGACGAGATCCGCGCCGCATTGCACGGCCCATTTTGCGCGCGTCCATTTATCGAAGACGGCGGGCTCGCCGCGCTGGACGAAACTTCCGCTCATCACGGAGATGAGAGAAGCTTCCGGATACGTTTCTTTGAGTGTGCGCAGCAATGTTTCGTGACCGGTGTGAAAAGGATTCCATTCGGCGACGATTCCGATACGGCGGGGGAGCCGATTTTTTGTTTCCATGGATAGTTCCTCGCAGATAAAATGCTTTTGATTTGTTTCCATTCTACCATACGGGAAACGGGTTTGTGTGTTATAATATGGGAAAAGTGTGTGTAAAAGGATAAAATACGATGAAATACAGACAAATGATGATGAGTTTTGCCCTTTTCGGGGCGACGCTTTTGTGTTCCGGTTGCGGTTCGTCCGTGGACGATTCCTTTACGTTCGGGTCGGGGCATGTCTTTTGCGGAAACAGGACGATTACGGTCGAAGCGCCGTTTGCGCTCGGCGTGAAAGGGAAAGTTTCCGAAAGCGCGGACAAGGACGCTGCTAACGTGCAGGCGGAAGGGCACAATCGGTACATGCAGATTCTCGTCATGGGGGATGCGGGGCAATCGGATATTCGCGCCGCCGCCGATAAAGCGATTTCGAATATCAAGCTCTCCTCTGCGGTTTCCGAATTGAAGATGAAGGAGGAAACCGTCACAATCGACGGGAAGGAAGCGATTAAGCTTAATTTCTCTTTTGTCGATACGGAGCGCGGGAAAAAGACGGCGCTTACGGTGGATGAATATATTTTCGAAAAAGACGGCGTGCTTTGGCGCGTCATGTATCAATATTTGACCGGGGACGAGACGGGCAAGGCTCTTGCCGAGCGTGTCTCCGGAAAGATTCGCTTCGGCGCTCGTTTTTGAGAAAGGAGGCATTCCCATGCGTATGGGCGGGCACGGCGTTCTCTCGCTGATCTTGTTTTTGGTCGCGGGCGCTCTCATTGCGGCCATCATCGGCCAACTTCTTTCGCAGATGAGCCTGGCGGGCATTATGCCGTATTTTACGGAAACGTTTGAAGTTTTCAATTTCAAAGACATTTATCTCAATTTGGCGATTATTCAGATTCATTTGGGACTTCGGTTCGCGCCGAATCTCATCAGCATTGTGGGCATTCTCATTGCGGCGTGGTTGTGGAAAAAATTCTGAGAAACATGAAAACGCACAGAAAATTTTTTATCCTGTCCGCTTCCATCGGGACGGGGCATTCGCAGGCGGCTCGTGCGGTGGCCGAGGCCATTAAGGAGTCGCATCGCGGCGATCATGCACGTGTGCTGGATTTCCTTTCCGGCGACACGTTTTCCATCGATCATCTTTTGAAACGCGGTTATCTGAAAATGCTGGCCACGTTTCCTTTGATGTACAATCAGCTTTATCAAAATTCACAGAATAAAGCTCTCGGAAGCGGCGTGCAAAATTTGCTCTCGTGGAGTTTCCGAAAGAGGATGAAACGGCTCATTTCCGTCCTGAAACCGGATGCGCTTCTTTTCACGCACCCGTTTCCGGCGTGCGCGGCCGATTTGCTCAAAAAAGAGGGCATGCTTTCGATTCCTTTAATCGGGCTCATCACCGATTTCGATATTCATCGCCTTTGGGTGGATAAAAATTTGGATGCGTATTGTGTGGCGACGGAGGAATTGGCCGTAGAACTCGCGGCGCAGGGCGTGCCGCGGGATATCATTCACGTGACGGGCATTCCGGTGCGGCGCTCGTTTTATCGAGTGAGAGAAAATCCGCCGGAGAAGAAACCGGGGACCGTGCTCCTCATGGGCGGCGGCCTCGGGCTCGGCTATATTACCGATACATTGAAACGGCTCGATAAAGTGGATGAAATCAAAAATTTCATCGTGATTACCGGGCAGAATATTTCCGCTTATGAAGAAGTGGCGTCGCTTCGCCAAAATTTACGTCATCCGGTGGAGCTTCACAGTTATACGAATAAAGTGGCGCAATTTATGGGGGAATCCGAACTGATCGTGACGAAACCCGGCGCGCTCACCTGTACGGAAGCACTCACGATGCATCTTCCGATGGTTTTGGTCAATGCGCTTCCCGGTCAGGAACGGGCGAACGCGGAGCATTTGGAGAAACAGGGCTGCGCCGTCTGGGTGAATCGCGGACAGCTGGCCGAATCGGTGAAAGATATTTTGACGCATCCGGAAAGACGTCGGCAAATGGCCGAAAATTGCGGAGATGTTTCCTTGGACAGCAGTGAAAAAATCGTCGATATTTTGTATGCGGCGGTCGAAAAGAAAGAAAACCAATAAAATTTCAAATAAAGGAGCCTATCATGGAAGAAAAGAGAACGGCCGCGAATTTTATCGAAGCGGAAATCAATAAGGATATCGAAAACGGTGTGTACGAAGGCGGGCGGGTGCTCACGCGTTTCCCACCGGAACCGAACGGATATCTCCATATCGGGCACGTGAAAAGCATTTGCCTCAATTTCGGATTGGGGAAAAAGTATCACGGGGAAACGAATGTCCGTTTCGACGATACGAATCCGTCCAAAGAGGAAACGGAGTACGTGAATTCCATTTTGGAAGATGTGAAATGGCTGGGATTTACGTGGAAGGAACCGGTGCATTACGCGTCGGATTATTTCCCCGAGCTCTATGAATTTGCCTGCCGTCTCATTCGGATGGGGCTGGCGTATGTGGATGATTCTTCTCCGGAGGAAATTCGTGCGATGCGCGGCGATTGGAATCATCCGGGGACGGAATCTCCGTATCGGAATCGCAGCGTCGAGGAAAATTTGCGCCTTTTCGAAGAGATGAAGGACGGGAAATATGCGGACGGGGAAAAATGTCTGCGTGCGAAAATCGATATGGCGTCTCCGAATATTGTCATGCGCGATCCGGTCATTTATCGCATTTTGCGCGCGACGCATCATCGGACGGGGGATACGTGGTGCATTTATCCGCTCTATGATTTTGCGCACCCGCTTTCGGATGCGTTGGAAAATATCACGCATTCGATTTGCACGCTGGAATTTGAGGAGCGCCGTCCGCTTTACGAATGGTGCCTCCAAGCGTATGAAGGAAAAGAAAAACCGCGCCAGATCGAATTTGCGCGCCTCAATGTGTCCACGATGATTACGAGCAAGAGAAAATTGCGCCGCATGGTGGAAGCGGGCGTCGTTTCCGGATGGGACGATCCCCGTATGCCGACGATTTCCGGCATTCGCCGCCGCGGGTATACGCCGGAGTCTCTGCGGACATTCTGCGAGGAAATCGGTGTCGCCAAAGCGGATAATGTCGTTTCCGTCGCGCAGCTGGAGCATTGCATCCGCGAAGATTTGAAGGGGAAAGCGCCGCGTCTCATGGCGGTCATCGATCCCGTGAAAGTCGTTCTCACGAATTATCCGGAAGATAAAATCGAAATGATGCCGATGGAAAACAACAGTGAAAACGAAGCCATGGGCATGAGAGAAGTGCCGTTCGGCCGTGAAATTTATATCGAAGCCGAAGATTTCATGGAAAATCCGGCACATAAATTTTTCCGTATGACACCCGGCAAGGAAGTGCGTCTCAAAGGCGCCTATATCGTCCGCTGCGACGAAGTGGTGAAAAACGATGACGGCAGTATCAAAGAAATTCATTGCACCTGCGATATGGATACGAAGAGCGGCACGCCCGGCGCGGATCGTAAAGTAAAAGGGACGCTTCATTGGGTCGCTGCGAAAACGGCGGTGCCGATCACGGCGCGGCTCTACGATTATCTCATTTCGCCCGACGATAAAGACGACGGACGGGATTTCATGGAAAAAATCAATACGAATTCTTTGATCGAAATGAAAGGATTTGCGGAACCGGCTATTTCCGAATACAAGGTGGGAGACCGTTTCCAATTCCTCCGCAAGGGATATTTCATCATCGATAAAGATACGACGGACGGAAACTTGGTTTTGAATCGCATTGTCGGGCTCAAGGATTCCTGGGCGAAGATGCAGAAGGCATAATATGATGAAACACAGAGTTTTCGGACTGTTTTTGGCCGCGTCGCTCGCCGTTTCCGGAATTTCAGCGGCGGCCGAAAAATGGGAGATGCCGCGTATCGGGCAGATGAACGTGCCGCAGAATATGTGGATTGCGCAGGGCGAACAGCT
>CAVJQK010000109.1:0-5121 GCA_963651795.1 Erysipelotrichaceae bacterium
GCATTTGCGCCGTCGGGGGATGGGTGATGGGTGACGGGTGATGCGCTTCGCGCGTATTTGTTTTATAAAAATTTCTATAATAAGTAGACAGATTCGGGCGTATGATTTAAACTATTAAGAAGTGAAATTCGGATTAAAAGTTTTCGATAGATGATGATGGATATGAGGGGTTCATGCACGTTTTTAAACGGTGGATCTATTGGATTGTAGGGGCGACGGCTGCGATTTTTCTGGCGCTTTACTTTCTGGTACGTCCGATGGCGATGCAAACTTTGGAGCCGATGCTCGCTTCGGCTGCGAAGGAGCGCGTCCGCGGGACGGTTTCTTGGCGTGCCGTGGATTTGGATCCCGCTTTCGATTTGAAATTTAATGATATTGAGCTGAAAGACGCGCATGGGATGCGTGTCTTTTTTGCGCCCGATCTGACGGTGCGCTGGACGATTGCGGGCGCTCTTTCCGCGTATTTCCACGATTCGGGCGTGGCGGCGATGGTGCAGACGGTGCGCGTCGAGACGCCGGATATCGCGCTTCGCAAAGAGGCGGACGGTTCGTGGAATGTGCAGGATTTAATTGTTTCCGAAAGCGAAGGTCCTTCGGAATTCCGCGGGCGCGTCCTGCTGCAAAACGGCAAGGTCGCGGTATATCTTCCCGGCGGGGAAACGTATGCGGCGGAGAATGTGGGCGGTCAGGTGAGTTGGGGCACGGGCGGCGTCATCGAAGCGGTGCTGGATGCGCACACGTTCGGGACGGATGTGTCCGGGAAACTCGTGTACACGGATGAAAATCGCTATTACGGGAAATTGGAAACGAAGGATCTGCCTTTGAAAGAGCTTTCGCCGCTCCTCGCGCTCTTGCCGGAATCGGCGAAGCCGGCGGAAATTTCCGGAGGCACCGGGAAAATCACGAAGGCGGAAGTCGATTGCAAGGACGGAAACCTGAAATATTTGGCGGAAGGAACCGTTTCCGACGCGACGCTTTCCGTCAAAGGGTATACGTTTAAAAATACGGCGGCGAATTTTGCGCTTACGGAAGAAAAATTGTCCGTTTCCGATATGAAACTGCGCGCGGAAGGGACGGATGTTTCCGCGGATATCGGAGGAAATCTCGATGTTTCCTTCGGTGACATTTTCAAATTCGACGCGGCGCTTTCCGTCGGGGAAGGGCGTCTCACGGCAAGCGGTTCGTATGAAACGAAGACGGGCGAATGCTACGCGATGTACGATTTGGCGGATGTGGATCTTTCGATCCTGGAAGGATTTGCGGATGTCGGCGGCGTCGTTTCCGGCAAGGGCTCGCTTTCCGGCGCGTATAAGGACGGCGGCTTCTCGCTGCATCGGACGGAGGGCGATTTCTCCGGGGAACATCTTTCGTACGGGACATACGGCGCGCAGACGGTCGCGGCACATGCGACGATTTGCGGCGACGCGAGTGTGATTGCTTTCGACGGGGAAGGCATTTCCGCCGAAGGTTTGTATTTGGATACGGTAAACGGGGAAATTTCCGGCGCGGATACGACGTGGAAGATTCCGTACCTCGTCGCTTCGATGGGTGAGGGCGCTATGGCGGCGCGCGGCACGGTGACGGACGGTGTCTTTGATTTGCGTGCGGAAGCGGCGGGCGTGGAGCTCGGAAACTTTGCGCTTCTCGCGGGTTACGATATCGGCGGCACGGCGTCGGCGGAAGGGCGCATCAGCGGCACGGCGGACGCGTTCACGTACCAAGCGGATTTCCGCCTGACGGACGGGCATTTCGAAGCGGCGCCGATCGGGCGCGCGGACGGCAGTATTCACGGCGACACGGATACGCTCTATATCGACAACGCAACTGTGACGCTTTCGGAAGGCACGCATCACATTTCCGGGTCGGTCGGACTCACGGGCGAAAAAGCGCTTTCGCTCACTGAGGAAACGAAGCATGCGCGCATTGAAAATATATTGAAACTCGCCGGTCTCGATGTGCCGGTGACGGGTTGGTTCGATAATAAAGTGACGATCGGCGGCACGATGGATAATCCCGCCGTTTCCGGGAATGTCCTGGCGACGGAAGGCTCGATTGCCGGCGAACTCTATCAATCCGTATACGTCGATTACGCACTCCAAGACGGGAAATTTACGATTCCGAACGGTTTCGGATACATGTACGGCGGCACGGCGCAGGCGGTGGGCTCTTATGAAAACGGGAAACTCGATTTCACGCTCGCTTTGGTCGACGTCGATTTGGATCGCGTGCTGCCCTCGGCGCCGGTCGAAGGGTATGCGACATTCCGCGGGCGTCTCACGGGGACGACGGATTCGCCGGAATTCAACGGCGAGGCCGAAAGCCGCGAAATTTTGATCGACGGGAAAGGCCTCGGCCGCGTTTCCGCACAGGTCATGTACAAAGACGGACTCTTCCGCATCACGGACGGCTATTTCCAACATCGCGCCGGCGAATTCAAATGGAACGGGCTCGTTAATGCGGAAACGGGCGCTTTGGACGGTCGTCTCACCTTCCAAAAATGGCGGATTGTGGATGCGCTCGATCTTTTCAGTCTGCCGGTGAAGAATGTGGCGGGCACGATGGACGGCTCTATGCGCCTGCGCGGGACGATCGACAATCCGAATTTGTCGCTCACCATGACGACATCCGATGCCAAACTCGGGCACCTTGCGATGGGCGAAGGGAAACTCGACATGTCGTATGTGAATCACATCCTTTCCATTCGCGAAATGAATCTTCCCATCGGAGAAGGCCTCGTGACAGGCAAGGGGACGCTGCAAAAAGACGGCGCGCTCGATATGAAACTCGATACGAAAAATCTCGACGTTTCCTTTGTTTCCGAAATTTTGGATAAAGAAAATCTCACATTCGGCGGGCTCTTGACCGCGGATTTGACGCTGAAGGGCGACGTGAAAGATCCGGAAGCGCAGCTCACGCTGGACGTCGCCAATCCCGTTTACAATGATATTCCTTTCAATGAACTTTCTTTCAAAGGACACATGCACGCCGGAGTGCTCACGATTTCCGACGCGTTCATGACGAAGGATGTGTATAAAAGCACGCTTTCGGGCACGATGCCCGTCGCGGCGATTTTGGGCGAAGACGACGGCAGAAACATTCCTTTCGACCTCACGCTCAATCTCGACAATGCGGATCTCAATGCGCTCGCACTTTTCGCGAAACCCGTGAAAGAGGCCAAAGGCCCCATCGACGGGAAACTTCACGTGACCGGCGCGTGGAACGATCCCGAAATCACGGGTCATATTTCCGTCGAAAACGGGGAAATGACGGTGGAAACATTCGAAGAGCCCATCACGCCGATGACGGGGAAAATGACATTCTCCGGAAAAGAAGCGACGCTTTCCGCGGAAGCGAAAATCCGCGATAATGTCGCGACGGCCGAAGGGCGCGTTTCCTGGGATAAAATGAAACTTACCGGATACGAAGGCACCGTGCATGTGGACGCCGATACGATTCGTTCGGAGTATTACACCGGCGCGCTCAACGCCGACATCACCGTTTCCGAAGAGCACGGCCTCCCGAAAATCGCCGGGCAGGTCGCCGTCGAAAATGCGACAATCAATGTGCCGCTTTCCTATGAAGAAGGCGGAGAGTCCTACGACATGCTGATGGACGTGGCCGTCTCGGTCGGCGACCGCGTGCGTCTTTACAATTCGCTTCTCTTCGATATGTACGTACGAGGAAACGTGCATGCGATGGGCCTTGTTTCCAAACCGATCATGTCCGGCAAAGTCGATGTGGACCGCGGCGTCGTGAAATATTTGACGAATAATTTCACGATTAAGCAGGGGAGCGCCATGTTCGGCACCGTCCCCGATTCTTTCATGCCGACGCTCAATTTGCGCGGGGAAACGAAAGTCGGGCAGTATAAAGTGAATATGGAACTCACCGGTCCCGTCGGTCAATTCCGTTTCCGCCTGCGGAGCGAACCTTCGCTCAATGATTCGCAGATTGTGAAACTTCTGACATTCCATCAGGATGTGAGCGGCAGCGGCAGCTCGAGCGGGGATTCCGATGAAACGGGCGCGCTCTTCAACGCGGGGTTGCAGATGGTTTTCAACGGCACGGTGCAAAATTTCCTGCAAAATTCTTTCGGGCTCGATCTTTTCAGCATCACGACATCGAATGATACCTATTTCGATTCGAAGTCCGGCAGCGGGCAGGATGAGTATTATCACATCAAAATCGGGAAATATTTATTCGATAATTTCATGCTGACGGCGACCATGGGCGTCAATAACGACCAGAAGAGTTACGGTTTCCGATATGATTTGCGTTCGCGTTTCGGTATCACGGCGTGGTATAATACAGAGACGAAAGAATATATCGGTGCCGAGTATCAGTTCAGATTTTAAGGGTAAGGAAACGTATGCTTGAGGATTACATGGCGTCGCTCTCCGAAATTCGGAAACTTTCGCGGGAGGAGGAAACTCTCTTGTGGAAGCAATACAAGGAGGACGGAGATCAGGACGCGCGCGGGACGATAGTGGAAAATTATCAGCTCTTGGTGTTCCGCGAAGCGATGAAGTATCATGTGCAGGAGACGGTGATGATGGATCTCATCCAGGAAGGCACCGTCGGGCTCATGGAAGCGGTGGAGCGTTACAATCCGAAGCTCGGTGTCGCTTTTTCGCTCTATGCGGTGCACAGGGTGCGCGGGCGCATTCTGGATTTTCTGAAAACGCAGACGAATGAGGTGCCGATGGAAAGCGCGGAAGCGGAGGAAGCGATGGCTCTCGCCGCACCGGATTTGGCTTTTGAAACGGCGGATCGAAGTTTCCTGCAATCGGCGGTGGGTCATGCGATGCAGCGCCTGCCGGAGCGGGAAAAAGATGTGATTAGGAGCGTCTATCTCCAAGAGCAGACGGTCGCGGAAACGGCGGGCGATATGGATGTGTCGACGGCGTACGTCTACCGCCTGGAGAAACGAGGCATTCGCCGCCTGCGCGGCATGCTTTCCAAAGTGATGCACGACAGGAAATAAAATAATCTTTTATGAGAACGTTCTCTTGATGAGGCGTTCTTTTTTTTGTGGGAAAGAGGGAAGGGAAAAGAGGGAAGAGGCGCGCGCTCCTTTCGCTGTTTTACGTCATTACCGGTGACATTGTGCGTCCCCGTTCT
>CAVJQK010000110.1:0-5094 GCA_963651795.1 Erysipelotrichaceae bacterium
GGCGTGGATCGTGTCATTAAAAAGGACAAAGATTTTCGGCGTTTTGCGGGCGAGAAAGTGGATGTGAAACTTTTTGCGCCTCTTACGGAAGGAAAAAAGGAAACGAAATCTTTCACGGCCGTTTTGGGCGGCCTTACCGAATCGGGCGAAGTCTTGCTGACGCCGGAAGGGATGGCGGAAGTTTCCGTTTCCAAAGATAAAATTTCTCAGATGAGATTGCATTTTTCATTTTAATCGGGAGGGTTAGGTCATCGTGAATGAACAGCTTTTGCAGGCGGTTGAGCTGCTTGTCAAGACAAAGAAGGTACCGGAATCGGTGGTTTTCAGTGCTTTGGAATCCGTATTTTTGACGGCGTATAAGAGGGAAAAGAGTTCGAATGAAAATATTTCCGTCAATATCGATCGCCAGACGGGGGATTATCATATTTATGCGGAGAAGCGCGTGGTGGATGCTTTGAGTGAGGATCCGCAGGAAGCTTCTTTTGAAATTACGGTCGATGAAGCGAAGAAAATCAATCCCGCTTATGCGCCCGGTGATATTTTGCATATCGATGTGACGCCGAAGGATTTCGGCCGGACGGCGGCGCAGGCGGCCAAGCAGGTTTTGATTCAGAAGCTGCGCGAAGCGGAACGCGGCGTGATTTACGAAGAATTCTCCGGTCGCGAAGGGGATATTATCACCGGCACGATTAAATGGATGGATGCGCGGACGGTGTATGTTGATTTGGGCCGCGTGGAAGGCATTTTGCCGCTTCCGGAACAAATTGAAGGCGAAGTTTTCGAAAAGGGGCAGCAGATTAAGTGCTGCGTCCAGGAAGTGCGCAAGACGACGAAGGGACCGGAAATTATTTTGTCCCGTACAAATGCGGCTCTTTTGAAACGTCTCTTTGAGCTCCAGGTACCGGAAATTTACAGCGGTACGGTGGAAATCAAATCGGTATCGCGCGAGGCGGGTTCGCGTGCGAAAATCGCGGTCGCGGCGATGGATCCCACGGTGGATGCGGTCGGCGCGTGCGTGGGGCCCAAAGGGCAGCGTGTACAGAATATCGTGAATGAGCTTCACGGCGAAAAAATCGATATCGTTCTCTGGGATGAGGACCCGGCGGTGTATATCGCCAATGCGCTTTCGCCGGCCAAAGTCATCACGGTCGCGGTTTCCGAAGAAGAAAAAGCTTCCTATGTCATCGTCGAAGATTATCAGCTTTCCTTGGCCATCGGGAAAGCCGGGCAGAATGCGAGATTGGCGGCACGTCTCACGGGCTGGAAAATCGATATCAAGAGTCAGACGCAGGCGATTGAAGAAGGAATGATGGAACCGGAAGAGGAAGACAGCATTTTGGGCGATATCGAAGCCGAAGGTGAGGAGGAGTGACGTGAAGGTCAAAAAAATTCCGATGCGGAAATGCGTCGGATGCGGTGAGCCGAAAATGAAAAAAGAGCTCATCCGGATCGTGGCACTTCCGACGGGGGAGATTGAAGTGGATAAAACCGGTAAGAAATCGGGCCGCGGCGTATACATTTGCGACAACCCGGCCTGTTTCGAAGCGGCATATAAAAATCACGGGTTGGAACGGTCGCTGAAACGCCCCGTTTCCGATGATGTGTACCAATCGCTGAAGGACGCTTTGCATGAGTGAGGCGGTGTATCGTTTCTTGGGCCTCGGCCAAAAAGCGGGATTTCTCCTTTCGGGAGACATGCAAATTCGGGACGGCATCAAAAAAAGGAAAGGGTTTCTACTGATTCTTTCCGAGGATGCATCGCCCAAAACGGCGGAAACGTACCGGATGATGGCGGAGCGTCAAAAGTTGGAAATCCGAGTTTTCGGAGAAAAATATAAATTGGGGCAATATTTGGGTAAGTCCGAGCGTACGGCGGTGCTGATCACGGATGAGAAATTCGGCAAAGCCGTCCGGGACAAGTTGGATACGGTAGTAAGGGAGGATCGCGTATGGCAAAATACAGAATCTACGAATTAGCCAAGCAATACAACAAAACGAATGAGGAGGTCATCGAGATTTTGAATCGGCACAAAATCGAGGTGACGAAGGCGGCGAACAGTGTGGATGACGCGGCCAAAGAAATTCTGGAAAAGGAAATCAACGGCAATAAGCCGAAGAAACCGACATTCCGCGTGGTGCGTTTCGACAGTAAGGGGCGTCCGCAGGATAAGAAGGGGCAGACGGCGCATTCTACGTCCTATTCCTCCGACGGAGCTGAGCTTGCGGCAAAAGCAAAAGCAGAAACGCCTGCGAAACCGGTGAAGACGGAAGCTGCCGCAAAAGCGGAGGCGTCGGCTAAGACGGAAGCGCCGGCCAAGACGGAAGCGCCGGTGAAGAAACCGGAGCAGAAACCGGCTTCGGAAACTTCGAAAGCGCAGGCGGCCAAACCGGCGGAAAGAAGAGATCGCGCCGGAAGCGGTTTCCAAAGAGGAGACCGTCCGCAGGGCGAGCGCGGAAATTTCAATCGCGGAGGGGACCGCCCGCAGCGGAGCGACCGTCCGCAGGGAAACGGTTTCCAAAGAAACGGGGATCGCCCGCAGAGAAGCGATCGCCCGCAGGGAAGCGGTTTCCAAAGAAACGGAGATCGCCCGCAAGGCAATCGCGGCGCGCAGAGCGCTCAGCCGCGCCGCGAAAAACCGGATGAAAGCGTCATGCCGCAGGAAGGGCAGTCGGCGATTCGCCGCGATAAAACGGCGAAGAAGAAAGCCGGCGGCAATAAGAAGGATTTCGAGAAGAATCGGCGCGAAAAAGAGGGCAGCTCCCTGATGGCGCAGTCTCTTCGCCAGAATAAAAAGAAAAAACACGGCGCGGAAAAGAAAGCGCCCGTGTATCCGACGGAAGTCGTGATGCCGCCGGCCGTCACGGTCAAAGAGCTTGCCGAGCTTTTCGGACGTGAAGTCAGCGAAATCATTATGAAACTCATGAAACTCGGCATCATGGCGACGATTAATCAGAATGTCGATCCCGATGCGGCGCTGCTTCTGGCCGACGAATTCGGAATCACGGTCGTCGAAGCGGAAAAACCGGCCGATCCGACCGAATACATCCCGGCACCCGATGATCCGCGTTTTCTCAAAGACCGTCCGCCGGTCGTCACCATCATGGGCCATGTCGACCACGGGAAGACGACGCTTTTGGATGCGCTTCGGGAAACGAATGTCGCGGCGCACGAAGCGGGCGGCATCACGCAGCGTATCGGCGCGTACCAGATTCGCTATAAAGGCGAAAAAGTCACGTTCCTCGATACGCCGGGGCACGAAGCCTTCACCGCTATGCGTACGCGCGGCGCGCAATTGACGGATATTGCCGTCATCATCGTCGCGGCCGACGACGGTGTCATGCCGCAGACCATCGAAGCGATTCATCACGCGAAAAACGCCGAAGTGCCGATTTTGGTCGCCATCAATAAAATCGATAAACCGGGTGCCAATCCGGATCACATCAAGGAAGAACTCAGCCAACACGATCTTCTGTGCGAAGATTGGGGCGGCGACGTCATCATGGTGCCGATTTCCGCGAAGAAACGCATCGGGCTGGATGAACTTCTCGACAACATTCTGCTCGTGGCGGAAATGGAAGAACTCAAAGCGAATCCGAAGCGCGAAGCGTACGGCATCGTCGTCGAAGCGCAGCTCGATAAAGGCCGCGGTCCGATTATGAACGTCCTCGTACAAAACGGCACGCTGCATCCGGGTGACGGCATTCTGGCCGGCAAATCCTGGGGCCGCGTCCGCGCGATGACGAATGAACAGGGCAAGAAACTGAAAGATGCCGGTCCTTCGACGCCGGTCGAAATTCTCGGCATGGACAGCGTACCGGAAGCGGGCGATCATTTCTACGTCATGGACGAAAGAAAAGCCAGAGAAATCGCCGAAAAACGCGCCGTGAAAGCGAAGGAAGAAGAACAGCGCTCCTTCCAGAAAGTCACCCTCGACAATATTTTCGAAAAGATTGCCGAAGGCGAAATGAAGAAACTCGATATCATCATCAAAGCCGATGTCCAGGGTTCCGTCGAAGCGCTGCAACAGTCGCTCCTCGGTATCAAGAGCGAAAAAGTCAGCATCTCCGTTGTGCACAGCGCCGTCGGTGCCATCAGCGAATCCGATGTCATGCTGGCCAGCGCCTCCAATGCTCTCATTATCGGTTTCAACGTCCGTCCCGATAATAATGCGCGGAAATTGGCGGAAACGGAAAAAATCGATATCCGTCTCTACCGCGTCATTTACGACGTCATCGATGACATCAAAGCGGCCATGGCCGGACTTCTCGCGCCGAAGATTAAAGAAGAAGTCGTCGGTCACGCCGAAGTGCGTCAGCTCATTCGTACGCCGAAAGTCATCGTCGCCGGTTCCTACGTGACGGACGGAAAAATCACGAGTAACAGTCTCCTTCGTCTCATCCGCGACGGAATTGTTATTCACGAAGGCAAAATCGCCTCGCTTCGCCGTTTCAAAGACGACGTCAAAGAAGTGGCCGAAGGTTACGAATGCGGCATAGCCATCGACAGCTACCGCGACGTCAAAGAAGGCGACCAGATCGAAGCCTATAAACTGACCGAAGAAGCAGCGGTCCTCGAATAAAATCCCAATCCGACTACCCAAATTAAAAAGGATGCGGAAATGCGCACATGCATTTTCACATCCTTTTTCGTTGCGTTTTTTTCGGGAAACGCGATTATTCTTTTTCTTCTTTTTCCTTTTGCAACATTGCCTGCTGCTCGCAGCGTCTGATTTCGCGAATCTGCTCGATGATGACGGAAACATGATGCAATTCTCTGATCGGCAAATCGTGCAGCTGGAACATGATTTGTTTCATGGCCGCTTTTTCGTCATCTTCCGGATCGATGGGGCCCGTAAATAATTCCGCAATGGAAATATTGAGAGCTTTGGACAATTTATCGAGAGTTTTAACGGTCGGACTCTTCATCCCTCTTTCCAATTGTCCCAAAAATGCCGGTGCGATGCCGGCGCTCCAAGCCAATTTTTCTTGAGAAAGGCCGGCTTGCTGGCGAAATTCGCGCAAACGTAAACCCAAATTCATGCTACCGTCTCCTTTATATTTTAAAAAATAAATTGCGAATGTTGTCTGTATTAT
>CAVJQK010000111.1:0-5069 GCA_963651795.1 Erysipelotrichaceae bacterium
CCTCCGCCGCCGCTTCCGCGCGTATATGATGATTCACGACGCAGCAGACGAGCCCGATACCTTCCGTTTCCGAAATTTCTTGTAAAGCAAGGAGCAATCCGAGCGAATCGGGGCCTCCCGAGACGGCGGCCAAAATCCGTTTTCCCGGCGCCCACATTTCATGCCGCGCGGCAAAATGCGAAAGGCGCGAAAGGAAAGCGTCCTTCATCCGATTTCGGGCTTCACGATGTCCTCGTCCAAAAGCCCCTCCGACAGTCCCCTGTCGCTCACGGAAATTTCACTCAGGGCGAAATATTCCATGAGTGCATCCAAAATTGCGACGCCGGCGACGATGATGTCCGCGCGGTCCGCCCGAAGTCCTTTCACGTGACAGCGCTCTTCGTACGACATTTGATAGAGCATTCTCAGCATATCGGAAACGGCTTCCGCCTTGATAACGTAATCCTGCACTTTCGAAGGATCATATGATTCGAGCCCGAGCAGCATAGAGGCAAGCGACGTCGCCGTGCCGCCCACGCAAATCCAATGTTTTATGGCCGATAAATCTTTCGATTCTTGGAAATGCTTCAAAGAATATTTTTTCAATTCGCCGATGCCGCGCGCCGTCGTCGTGTCGAACATGCTGGAACAGCGCACGCAGCCGACGGGGAAACTTTTATGGAAACCGATGGCCGGCCCGAATCCCATGCAAATTTCCGTGGATCCCCCGCCGATATCGACGACGGCCGCCACCGAAGATGCGGAACCGACCGCACCCAAATAGCTGTAGAACGCTTCCAGATCTCCCGGAAGAATTTTGACGGGAATCCCCAAATCATCCATGACGCGCTGCGAGAAGCTCTGCCCTTCGGGGGATTCGCGCAAAATCGCCGTGCCGTATGCACGGATATCCTCGGCCCCGGCCAATTTCGCCGCCGCCGTAAAATTTTTCACCGCTTCAAAAGTCCGTTCACAGGCCGCAGGCGAAATCAAAGCCTTATCCGTCATGGATTCGCCCAGACGCGAAGGCTCCATCCCCTTGCGAAATACCTTCCAACTCCCGCCGGGCGTACCGTCTGCGACAATCAGCCTGACCGAATTCGTACCGATATCAATGACCGCACGTTTCATTTCCGATTCTCCTTACGGAAAAAGGAGCGCAAAGCTCCTCCGTCACTCAATCGGCGCGACGGGCTCCCCGTCCCCCGCGCTTCGATTCCGTATTTCGTTTCAAATCCAGCAATCTTTCATCGCTGTCTTTCAAAAATCTCGATAATTTATCTTCAAATGAGCCGGACATCGGTTTCCGTCCCGCGCCGCCCGCCGGTTTCCTCGGCATATCGCGCACGGGCGCTCTCTCCGCTTCCCGTTTCTCCGCCGGAGCCGCCGTTTCCTTCGTTTCCTTTTGTTCCTCCGCTTTCGCCTGCTTCATCGAAAGCGCGATTTTTCCTTTCGCATCAATGGAAATAATTTTTACGCGCACGACGTCGCGCACTTTCAAAAATTCATTCACATCACTGACATATGCATCCGAAATTTCGGAAATATGCACAAGTCCCACCTTTTTTTCGGGCAAATCCACGAACGCCCCGAATTTCGCAATCCCGGACACTCTACCTTCTACAATACTGCCCACGTCCAACGCCATGTAAAAATGCCTCCCATGCCATGCGCAAGAAATACAATCCATTCCCGGAAAACAATTCGTCACCATTATACGAAACTTTCGGACAAATCGCAATTATTTATTTAATGTACGGCACTTCTCCGGGTTTGACCATGCCGAGCTCATCGCGCGCTTTTTTCTCAATCATTTCCGGATCCTCCAGATCCTTTTTCTTCGTTTCCAATTCTTCCTTCTCTTGCATGAGTTCGATTTTCTTTTCTTCCGCGTCGGCAATCTGCCTGTGCATGAGATAAATTTCGTATCCTTTGTATCCGACAATCGCCAAGAACAGCAGAATTCCGCAAAGAATCAATGTCCTCGCATAGCGGCGACCGCTCTTTCTTCTTTTTTTAGTCACGGCTTTCCCTCCCGCGCATCTGATTCACCCATTTGAAAAAGGCCGGTTCGGCGGCAAGTTCCGCCTCGTAAGCGGCTTTTTGCGCGGCCGATTTGAAACCGTAATCCAGGAATGTTCCCGCGTCCTTCCATCGATTGTCGTCATGGTACATCGCGCAAATCATGAGTTTTCCGTTTTGCTCGGCCGATGCGACAAGGCAATCGCCCGCCGCTTCCGTCATACCGGTCTTGACGCCGTTCGCACCGGGATAGCCGCCGGACAAAAATTCGTTCCGATTCTCGACGACGATGACCGTCCCGTCTTCGTAGACCATGCTGTGCTTCGTCTGTTTCACAATATCGCGAAATTCCGGATTTTTCATGGCGTATTTGGCGATGCGCGCCATATCCTCGGCCGTCGCATAATGATCCGGATCCGTGAGGCCGCTCGGATTGGCGAAATGCGAATTTTTGACGCCGATGCCTTTCGCTTTTTCATTCATCATATCTATGAAACGCGCGTACGTACCGCCGACCGTTTCCGCCGTAACGACGGCCGCATCGTTTCCGGAGGCTAGCATCATCCCCGCCACGACTTCGGAAAGCCAAATGCGCATGCCGGGCCGAAGTCCCAAAAGCGTGCCGTCCTGGGAAGCGGCAAGCTCCGTGATTTTCGCATCCTGCCAAAGCATATGGCGCCCTTCTTCCAACGCTAAAATACAAGTCAGCATTTTCGTCGTACTGGCGGGATTGATTTTGGCCGTGCCGTTTTTCTCGCCGTAAATGTCGCCCGTTTCCCCATCCATCACGACGACGGAAAGCGCCTGCGTTTCGGGAAACGGAAGCGGCGCGGGGTTTTCGGGAGGCGGAGGCGTCAAAAAGACGGCCGCACCGAAAGCCGCCGCCGCCAAAAACACGATAAGACCCGTTGTTTTCAAAAATTTATTCATATTTCACCAACATTCGGGGACTTCCGGAAGGCGCCCCGTGACCAGCATGGAAATTTCGATATCGGAGAGAAGCTCGCCCTCGTTTCCGCGAATTTCTCCGTGAAGAGAAAGCATGCGACGCCCGTTGTGCCGAATTGTGCCGTGAAGGTGAATCCGCCCGCCGATGGGATGCGTTTTCACGAAATTCATGGAAAGATTCGTCGTCACCGCCGATTTCCCCACGCTCACGATAAGCCCCAGCGACATCGCGTCCGCCATTGCGGCCAAAATGCCGCCGTAGAGGAAACCGCCCGAATTCGTATACGCGGGCACCACGTCCATCCCGACGGTGATTCGTCCGCGGGACACCTCTTCCACTTCGATATGAAAAAAGCGCGACACGGCCGGATGTTTCGTATACGCATACCGAATATAATCCGGCATCAAATCGGCCGGAATCCGAAATGTTTCCCCGAACTCGGCTTTTTTGAATAATGCTTCCAATCTGTCCATCCGCCTTCGCCGCCTTTCCTTCATTTAATATATTGTAGCATTTATGGGGAAAAATGAAAATGAAATTATGTAAAATTCGGTATGAGGCATGAGGCATGGGGCATGAGATTCAGGATGCGCTTTGCGCATATCATTTTTTATGCCGGCAAAGCCGGCGAGCGAGCGCAGCGAGCGATTTAAAAATGCCGCGCAGCGCACCGATTAAAAGTCTCAAGTCTGACCGTCTCACGTCTCGATTACAAATGTTGCACAAAAAAAGACCGTGACAAAATGCAAATGCATTGGGTCACAGTCTCATCCTCAACAAATATTTCATTTTTCCGCCACGAAAACTTCCACGTCGCGACGGCCGAATTCCCAACATTCGTCGAATTCTTCCATGCAAAGATCGATACGGTTTCCGACAATATCACCGCCGGTATCCGTAGCGACCGCCATGCCGTAGCCGGGCACATAGACGGAAGAGCCCAAATCGATGACATTGGGATCGACGGCCACCGTGCCGCGGCCGGCTTTCGTCCCCGTCGCCGTAATGCCGCGCCCGTCACCGTCCGAAGGATGATATGCCGTCGCTTCCATATACACGACGCGGCCGACCGTATTCATGCGATCCCCGCAGCGTTTGGCGCCCACCGTCCCGGCTTCCACCGTATGTCTGGAAACGACCTCCCGATGAATCACCGTATCCCCCGACATGTATTCATCGACCGTCACGATTTCTTTCCCGGGCGTCCCGTTATAAATGACTTTTTCCGTCTCGGAATCCATTTTGGAATCATACCAACGCACATATTTCATCGGCATCGTTTCCACATGCGACACGCGGCGCACGCAAAACGGATCTTTATCCGTCAAATGCTCCGCCGTATGCGATTGTGAGAGTCCCATGCCGAAGGCGGTGAGCGAAATCGCCGTCGCCGCCAAGAAGAGAATGCCGATTCCCGCCCGCAAGCCGGAGCGCCGATCGGTATTCCCGTTTTTTGTTTGGTTCATATTTCTCCACCTCATGGTCAATATTCTACCATAGGCGGATTTTTTGTCAAATCTTCCTAAGTTTACAATACGAAATTGTATCTGTTTTTATGAAACTGACGCCGTTTTTCTTTCAGTCGAAAAATAAATTTTCAAAAATATTTTTTACGTACATACGGAAGGCGTCGCCGATTATTCTTAATTTTCAATATATTTCAGCATTCGCTCTTTGTAAACATTGTATATTCCATACGGTATGTTCAAAAAATATGCATTGCGGCCGTCATGTGTACTGTCCGTAATTTTCGGGAATTTTTGCGCAACGCCGTTTTTTATGTCCTCATATCGTGTACAGTGCTTATTGCGACGAAAAATTTAAGATGGACTGTTTTTTTCTCATTTTTCGTAGGCACAATTTTTTGCGGATGACGAATTTCGAAAAATCACACAAGCCCCACTTTGAATAAAAATTTCAAAAGTATAAATTATTTTTGTTCCAAAATCTCCCCGAATTTTAATTCGTTTCTCCCACTTCCGAAAAAAGTCATGAAATCGGGATTCGGTGGCATGGCATATGTAGTGTCTTTCGGAAAAGAACTGTACGGAAAAGTGCATAGTGCATAGTGCAAAGTGCATAGTGCAAAGTGCATAGTGCATAGTGCATAGGCGCGCTC
>CAVJQK010000112.1:0-5040 GCA_963651795.1 Erysipelotrichaceae bacterium
AGTGCATAGTGCATAGCCAAGAGGTGTCGCCTGCGGCGACGATTCCTGTTTTATGCCTCAAGCGCCGGCGGGCTGTGGGGAATGGGAAATGAGAAATGGATGCGTTGCGGCTTGGCGCGACATAAGAGCCGCGGCTGGGAGCCGGGAGCTTGGAGCAGGGAGCTTTAAGAGGATGCGCTTCGCGCATGATTTTTGTATGGCACCGATATTGCTTCGCTGATCGGTGAGAGGTGTCGCTTCGCGACGAATTTATTTTATGCCGCCGGAGGCGGCGAGGCGCTTTAGCGCCGATTACGACAAGATTAGTCGCCGCAAGGCGACACCGGTTAAAGCTCCTAGCTCCCGGCTCCCAGCTCCCGGCTTTATCGATAATGACACAAAAATTTCAGAGGGATACATGAGATTAACTAAACTGGTATTGCAAGGTTTCAAATCATTTGCGGATCGGACGGAGGTTTCGTTTCCGGACGGAATCACGATGATTGTCGGGCCGAACGGCTGCGGGAAAAGTAATATTTCCGACGCGGTGCGTTGGGTGCTGGGCGAGCAGAACGTGAGAAACCTGCGCGGCGAGCGTTCGCAGGATGTCATTTTTTCCGGCGCGGCGTCGCGTCAACCGAAAAATGCGGCCGAAGTGACGATGGTCTTGGATAATGAAGGCCGCGAGCTGCCGCTCGATACGGCGGAAGTTTCCGTCACGAGGCGCGTCCTGCGAAACGGGGACAGTGAATTTTATATCAATAAAAGGGCCTGCCGCCTGCGGGATATTCAGGAACTTTTTGCGAATACCGGTCTCGGGCGCGGTTCGCTTGCCATTATCGGGCAAAATCGCGTGGATCGGATTCTTTCGGCGCGCCCGGAAGAGCGTCGCCAGATTTTCGAAGAAGTGGCGGGGATTTCCCGCTATCGGATGCGCAAAGAGGACGGTCTCGCGAAACTTCGGCGGACGGAAGAAAATACGGATCGCGTGAAAGATTTGGTCGCGGTCTTGACCGAGCAGGCCGAGCCGATGGCCGAGGCGGCGGAAAAAGCGCGCGCGCTCAAATCGTATATGACGGAGAAACGGGCGCTTTCGGCGACGGAGTCCTTGCAGCGTCTGGCGTCCGTGCGGCGCATTTCCGAGCGGATTTCGGCGGAAGTTTCCTCCTATCAGGATGCGAAACAGGCGGCGGAAACGAAAATTTCCCTTCTGGAAACGGAACGGGCGAAAATTGAGGAAACGCTGGCGGGCATCGGCGAATCGTATCGGAAATTCGCGGAGGAAGCGGCATCCGCCGAGCGTGAGGAAGCGCAGATTCGCGGCGATTACCGCGTGAAAGAGGCGGAGCTCACTCATCTTCGCGAGGAGATGACGCGCCTTTCGGAATTTGCGGCGGACGAAAAACAGAATTTATCGGATTTGGCGGCGGACATCGAGGAAGCGGCCGAAGATTTGCAATCGGCGGAGCGCGAGCTCGCATCGCAATCGAAAGCGCTTGCCGAAGCGGAAGCGGAAAAGGAAACGGCGCGCGAAGCGGCGAACGTGGCGGAAGCGGCGTATCGCGCGAAATTGGAAGAAGCGCAGGAAAAACGCATTCTGCGTGAGCGCACGGAGCGTGACGCGACTTTTGCCGAAAGTGAAAAAACGCGCTTGACGGCGCTTTTGGCCGAGGAGACGGAATCCGTTTCCCAAGCCGAAAAAGAAATGAAAGAAGGCCGCGCGGCGCTTTCGGCGCTCGAAAAGGAAACGGCGGCCGCAAAAGAGGAAGCGGCGCGGCTCGACGCGGAAGGCGAGGAGGCGGCGCGCGCGCTGAAAGAGGCGGCGGAGCGGAGTTTCTCCCTCATGGCACGCCGCAATACCGTGAAATCGGATTTGGCGCAGATTGTGTCCCACCGAAATTATTTATTGCAATCGGAGAAGGAACAGGCGAGCTTTTCGAATGCGTCGCGCGCGGTGCTCCGGGCCGATGAATCGTGGTCGGACGGCGTCATCGGCGCGTTCGGCGAGCTCATCCGCGTGCCGGCGGAATTCACGGACGCGGCGGAAGCGGCGATGGGAGGCATGGTGTCCCACATCGTGACGGATACGCAGGAAACGGCGGGAGACATTATCCGCTGGATGAAGCGCACGAATGCGGGGCGGACGACGTTTTACCCGCTCGATGCGATGAAACCGCGCTTTAAGGACGATGAAGAAAAACGCGCGGCCAAAGAGGCGGGCGTGCTCGGCATCGCGTCCGAGCTTTTCGGTTGCGACGATGATATTGAAGATTTGAAACGGGCGCTCCTCGGCCGGATTCTCATTGTGGAGGATTTGGAAACGGCGCGTCGATTGGCGAAAAAATACAATTTCCGCCTTCACATGGTGACGACGGACGGGCAGATTGTGCGCCCGGGCGGATCCATGACGGGCGGATCTTTGAAGCGGCGGGAGAATACATTCTTCGGGCGGAAGCGCGAAATCGCCGCTCTCTATGAAAAGGAAAAAGAAAAAGAAAAGGAAGCGGCGTCTCTGGATGACGCGCGCAAGCGGGCGGAGGCCGAGCAGGCGGCGCTTTCGGACAAAGTGAGCGATACACGCGAAAAACGGCAGCGGCTCGAGGCGAATTTGGCGGCGGATGCGGCGCGGCGTGAAGCACTCCTGCGTGATGCGAAAGCGGCCGAAGCGCGCGTTTCCGCCGTTTCCGAAGAGAAAAAACGGACGGAAACGCAGCTGGCGGAAACCGAGGCGCGCATCGCGGAGCTTGCGGCGGCGCTCGCGGAGATGAAGGATATCGAAGTCGCGGTGCCGGAAGAGCAGCGGGAGGCGCAGGAAGCGTTGGAAGCGGTCACCGGCCGCGTGACGGCGCTCTCCGTCGCCAAGGCGCGTGCGGAAGAGGCGCTTTTGCGGGCGCGGGAAATTTGCGGCGACCGGGAAACGGAGCGGCTGGAGCTCGTTTCCTCTATCGAAAATGCGGAAAAGCAAATCGCGCAAAAGAAGGAAGAGGAAACGGCGGGGACGGCGGCACTGGCGGAGCTGCAGGCAAAATTCGAAAAAGCACAGGCGGCGCGGGAAGCGGCATCGGCTGAGCGCGACGCACTCTCCGGCGGGCAAAACGAAGCGCTGGCGGCGAAAGATGAGAATGATAAATCCCGGCGCGAAGCGGAAGCGGCGCTTCTCGCGGCGGAAAGAGCGCTGGCCGAGCGCACCCTTCGCCTCGAAGAAGAAGCGCGGCGCGCGGAAGAGGAAACGGGGAAACTTCGCCTCATGGGGCTCACGGAGGAAGCGGCGGAAAGTTTGCGGAAACCGGGGAGCGCGAAAGAGATTGCGGCGGCCGTTTCCAAACTCGATGCCGATATCGAAGCGCTGGGGCCCGTCAATCCCAATGCGGAGGCGGAATACGAGCTTGCGTGCGAGCGGCTCAAAAATTATGAAGTGCAGCTTTCGGATTTGCAAAAAGCGGCGGAAGGACTCTCGAAAATTATTGAGGGGATCGACGCGGCGATGGCGAAGGAATTCACGGAAGCTTTCGATAAAATCAATACGGAATTCGCGCGGATTATGGGGATTATGTTCCCCGGCGGGCGCGGGAAATTGGAGCTGACGGAAGCGGAGACGCCGCTGGAAGCCGGGGTGGAGCTGTATTTGGATCTCCCGGGCAAGAAACGTCAGCCGCTCTCGCTCATGTCCGGCGGAGAGCGCGCGCTCACGGTTATCGCGCTTCTGATTTCGTTTCTGGCATTCCGGCCGGCGCCATTCTGTTTCGTGGATGAAATCGATGCGGCGCTCGATGATGCGAATGTGGAACGTTTCAGCCGTTTGATGGAAGAATATAAGAAACGTTCGCAATTCATCGTGATTACGCATCGCAAGAAAACGATGGAATTTGCGGATACGCTCCAGGGCGTGACGATGGGCGAAAAAGGCGTATCGTCGCTCGTGACGGTGCGCATGGAGGATTATGTGAAATAAAGTGCAGAGTGCAAAGTGTAAAGTGCAAAGTGCAGAGTGCAAAGTGCAAAGGTAAGAGGAAAGGAGATTGGTATGGGATTTTTTGATAAGGTGAAGAAGGGACTCGCGAAGACGAAAGCCGGTCTCATTCGGAACATTGAAACGGTCATTATCGGGTACGCGAAAATCGACGATGATTTCCTGGACGATTTGGAAGCGGTGCTGCTGACGGGCGATTTGGGCGTGCGGACGACCGATTACCTCATGCGCCAAATTCGCCGCGGCGTGACGGAAGGGAAAATTTCCAATACAAATGAAGTCATGCCGTATATGGAAAAAATCGTGGCGGATATGCTGCGGGATCCGACACCGGAAACGGAAATGAAATCGCCGCATGTCATTTTGGTCGTCGGTGTGAACGGTGTCGGCAAGACGACGACGATCGGGAAAATGGCATCCCAGTTTCGTAAAGAAGGAAAAAAAGTGCTCTTGGCGGCGGCCGATACATTCCGCGCGGCGGCGTCCGAACAGCTCACCATTTGGGCCGAGCGTACGGGCGCGGATATCGTAAAACACGCCGAGGGGGCGGATCCGGCGGCGGTCGCATTTGACGCGGTATCGGCAGCGGTCGCGCGCGGCGCCGATGTCGTCTTGATCGATACGGCCGGTCGTCTTCAGACGAAAGTCAATCTTATGGAAGAACTCAAAAAAATCAGCCGCGTCGTGAAAAAAGTCGTTCCCGATGCGCCGCATGAGACACTTCTCGTTCTCGATGCGACGACGGGGCAAAACGCCGTGAGTCAGGCGAAGACATTCGGCGAAATCGTGTCGCTCACCGGCGTCGTCCTCACGAAACTCGACGGCACGGCCAAAGGCGGCGTCGTCCTCTCCATCACCGAAGAACTCCACGTCCCCGTGAAATACATCGGCCTCGGCGAACGCGAAGACGATCTCCAAAAATTCGTCCCCGAAGATTTTGCGAAAGCCCTTTTCGAAACGGAAAGCGGCTCGAAAGGCGAGAGTACCAAAATATAAGATTAGTTCAGAGTGCAAAGTGCAAAGTGCAAAGTGCAAAGTGCAAAGTGCAAAGGAAAGCGGAAAGAGGAAATTGCGAAAAGTTTCCTCTTTTA
>CAVJQK010000113.1:0-4993 GCA_963651795.1 Erysipelotrichaceae bacterium
TTGTAAAAGTGCACAGTGCATAGTGCATAGTGCATAGTGCACAGTGCATAGTGCATAGTGCACAGTGCAAAGTGCAAAGTGCAAAGTGCAAAGAAAAACCGCGAATACATCTACATGCATTCGCAGTTTTTTTTATTTTTCCAATTCTTCTATGGCCCGCGCGATGACGGAATCCGTTTCCTTATCGAAAATACGCCCCGTCTGCTCGACTTCGATATCCGGCTTAATTCCGATTTTATCGATTTTCCGCCCGGCCGCCGTGATATATTCGGCGATGGAAAGTTTGAGCGCTTCGTCATCGGAAAGCTGCATCACCATTTGCATCGTGCCCTTCCCGAAGCTCGTCTCCCCGATGATGACGCCTTCTTTTTTATCCTGCGCGGCGCCGGCCAAAATTTCCGAAGCGGACGCGCTGTTTTTGTCGATTAAAATCGCAAGCGGAAGCGGTTTCTCCACGCCTTTCGTATCAAAAGAATGCAAAATGCCCGCTTTCGATTGATAACTCACAATCGTGCCGCCCGTCAAAAGCTGCCCGGCCACATCCGTCACGACATCGACCATCCCACCCGGATTCATCCGCAAATCGATGACGAGCTTTTCGGCGCCGCTTTCCTGCAATTTCGCCAGCTCCGTCTTCAGCTCTTCGGCCGTATGTTTCGCAAATCCGAAAATATGGACGTATCCGATGTCGTCCGTCAGCATTTCCGATGTCACCGTCGGCATCGTGATATTGGAACGCGTCACTTGATACGTGATTTCCTCACCGTCCCGACGAAGGCGAAGCGTCACGGAAGAGCCGGCCTCGCCGCGAATGGCTTCCGCGATTTCCTCAATGGCAGAATCTTCCGCCGAAAGTGAATCGACGGCCAAAATGACATCTCCGGGAAGAATTCCCGCCGCTTCGGCCGCACTTTTCGGAAAAACGGACATGACAAGAAATTCGTGATCCGCATTCTCCCCGACCACGACTCCGACGCCGCCGTATTCGGCCGTCGACTGTTTCATGAAATTCGCATAATCGTCCCCGTACAGAAATTGCGAATACGGATCGTCCAGCGCATCGACCATGCCGGCCGTCGCGCCGTCCAGCAATTTCGTATCGGAAATGTCGCGAAAATAATCTTTGTGAATGACGCGGTACGTTTCCAGGAAACGAAACAAGGCCGCGGGATCTCCCGTCCATGATGTCAATACGGAAAATGACAGCACGGCGGAGCCCACAAAGACGGAGCCCAACCACAATATGGCGGATTTCACCGTGATTTTCATTACAAATATCCTCTCGGATTCACCGGCTCGCCGTTGATGCGCACTTCAAAGTGGCAATGCGGCCCGGTCGAATATCCCGTGGACCCGGCGTAGGCAATCAGCTCGCCTTTCGCGACGGTTTGCCCGACGGAAACGCAAAGACTGCTGTTGTGTGCGTAGACGGTCTGCATCCCGTTTCCGTGATCGATAATGACGCAATTCCCGTAACCGCCCAGCCAATCGGCATCGACGACAGTCCCGGCATCGGCCGCATGGACGGGCGTCCCTTCATCGACACCGATATCCATACCGGCATGATAAATGGATGTCCCGAAAATCGGATGGACGCGCCAGCCCTGCTCCGACGTAATGACGCCGCCGCTGACCGGCCACGAAAGCTGCCCGCTGCCGACGATTTGGACACCGCCGCCGCCGGCACGCGCCTGAATTCTTCTCTGAATTTCTTGGCTTGCCGCCTGCAAATCCGATTCCATCTGCTCGGCCGCCGCTTTTTGTTCGCGCGCCGCATCGAGCACCGCCTGCTGCTCGGCGTGTTTCTGTGCAATGGCTTCCTGCGTCTTGGCCGCCTGTGCTTCCAACGCATCCACCTGTTTTTTCTGCGCTTCGAGTTCCGCGCGCTTGGCTTCGATGGCCGCCTGCCGCTCGCGAATTTCCAAAATCAATTTGAAATCGGCGCGAATAATCCGTTTCAAAAGTTCCAAACGATTGGCAAAATCGCCGAACGATTTCGAGCCCATGATGACATCGAGATAATTCAGCTGCCCGTACATGTAAATCGCGCGAAGCCGTTTCCCCAAAATCGCCTGACGCCGGTGCAAATCGGCAATGGCGCGATCGAGTTCGGCCTGATTTTTCGCAATGGCATCCGCCAATTTTGCCTGCTCTCCGCGAATTTTCGCAAGCTCCGCATTCGCCGCATCGAGCTCGGCCTGAATCCCGACCAATAAATTTTTCACGCGATTGATGATTTCCATGGCGCTTGCCTGCTCGGCCTGCGCGGAAGAAATTTGGCTCCGTATTTCCGAAAGCCTATCCTCCAAATCATCGGCCAGAGCCGGGAAACAGCCGCCGGCCAATACCATCGCCGCCAAACAAGCGGCCGTCCATCGGTTTCCTCTCTTCATACCCTTACACTTTCATGTATTTCCGAATGGAAATGGAAGAACCGAGCGCACCGATGAAAATGCCGATGGCCAAAAGAAACAACGTCACATACGCCATAAAAGGATACACGCCGATCAGCGGAATGAAAACGAGGCCCGCTTCCGCCGCACCGTGAATCGTTTGCGCATACAGCTGCCACAGAATGAGCGACGCCAGCCCGGAGCCGATGAGTCCGATAATCATCCCTTCCAGCATGAAAGGCCAACGAATGAAAGAATTCGTCGCACCGACATATTTCATGATTTGAATTTCACGCCGCCTTGCGAAAACGGTGAGGCGAATCGTATTGGAAATGATGAAAAGCTCCGCGCCCGCCAAAAAGACGATGAGAAGCATTCCGCCGAGACGAATCGCACGAGAAATCTGATACAGTTTCTCGATAATATCCTGCCCGTATTGCACGCCGTCCACTTCATCGAAACCGCCGACAATCACCGCCGCCGATTTCAAGGCATCCGGATTTGCGAAAGAAAGACTGTAGGACGCCGGGAGCGGATTTCCGTTCACCGAATCCAAAATCTGCGCCTGATCGCCCAGACGCTCACGGAAAAGCACCATGGCCCGGTCCTGATCCGTAAAAGAAATTTCCGTCATATCGGGAAGCGCTTTCAGCCGTTTCCCCACATTCATCACCTGCTCGGTCGTCAGACCGTCGCGCAGATACACCGACATTTCCACCTGCGTTTCCAAATACGCCGCCATATGATTCATATTCATGACCAGCGAAAGGAACACACCCAAAATGAACATCGAAAGCGTGACCGTCAGCACCGAGGCCACCGCCATAAATTTATTTCTCACCAGAGACTGCAGCGTCTCACGGAAAAAGTATCCCATAGAATTAAGCACGGACGTCATAGCCCCCCTTCTTCACATCACTCACAATATGGCCGTCCTCAATGGAAACGACGCGCTTATGCATCGCATTCACGAGCTCCTTATTGTGCGTCACCATGATAATCGTCGTACCCATATGATTGATGTGATTGAAAAGACCCATGATTTCATCCGAAGTCTGCGGATCCAAATTCCCCGTCGGTTCATCGGCCAAAAGAAGAAGCGGCCGATTCACCAATGCGCGCGCGATGGCGACCCGCTGCTGCTCCCCGCCGGAAAGCTGCGTCGGAAGCTCATATGCCTTATTCGAAAGATTCACAAGCTCCAGCGCACGCATCACCTGATCGTGAATTTCGTTTTTATTCGTCATCCCCGTCACGCGAAGGACGAACGCAATATTTTCAAAAACCGTTTTCTCCTGCAAAAGCCGGAAATCCTGGAAAACGATGCCCAGCTTTCTTCTGTAATACGGCACCTTGCTTTTTTTGAGGCGCCCCACATTCGTATTCTCCACATACACGGAACCCTGCGTCGGCACGACCTCATGCGTGAGCATACGGATGAACGAAGATTTCCCCGCGCCCGAAGGCCCCACGACAAATACAAACTCGCCCTTATCGATATGAATATTCACATCCCGAAGTGTCGGTCTGTTTTTACTGTACTCCAAATATACATGTTCGATGGTGATCATATGAACCCCCCGCAAACCACATTTTTTAAAAATATCAAAATCTATTATAAATAAAACGTCAATTCCACGCAAGTAAAAAGACCGGAAACAAAGTCCGATCTTCGCATTTCAAGCCTTCCAAGCCTTCCAAGCCTTTCAAGCCTTCCAAGCCTTCCAAGCCTTCTCAAGCCTTCCAAGCCTTCTCAAGCCTATTCAAGCCTTTTCAAGCCTTCCAAGCCTTTTCAAGCCTTCCAAGCCTTTATCTTATAAACATCGCATCTCCGAAAGAAAAGAAACGGTATTTTTCGCGGACGGCTTCTTCGTAGGCGGCGAGGATATGTTCGCGGCCGGCGAAGGAGGCCATCATCATGATGAGCGTCGATTCGGGAAGATGGAAATTCGTGACGATGGCGTCGACCGTTTTCCATTGATATCCCGGATAAATATAGAGCTGCGTCCAGGCGCTGCCGGCTTTCACTTCGCCCTCTAGCGAAGCGGATTCCAGCGTGCGGACGGATGTGGTGCCGACGGCGATGACGCGGCGTCCTTCTTTTTTCGCGCGGTTAATTTCGGCCGCCGTTTCCTCGGAAACCGTATACCATTCGCGATGCATTTCGTGATCTTCGATATTTTCTTCGGAAACGGGGCGGAATGTCCCGATGCCGACATGAAGTGTCACGAACAGCAATTTTGCGCCGCGCGCTTTCATATCTTCCAAAAGCTCCGGCGTGAAATGAAGCCCCGCCGTCGGAGCCGCCGCCGATCCTTTATATTCGGCGTACACCGTCTGATATTGGCTCTTATCCGCCAGTTTTTCATGAATATACGGCGGCGTCGGCATTTCGCCGATTTCATCCAAAATCGAATCGAAATCACCGGAATACGAAAAGCGCACCAGACGCCCGCCGAATTCCGTTTTATCCAAAACTTCGCACGAAAAATTGTCCGAAAACGTAATCACTTCGCCCGGGAGCGCTTTCCGTCCGGGATTTACGAGGCATTCCCACACATCGTTTCCCTTCGGCGTGAGAAGCAGCATTTCCACACGCC
>CAVJQK010000114.1:0-4967 GCA_963651795.1 Erysipelotrichaceae bacterium
ATTCCGTACGAAGAAGATTCGCGGCTGGTGCGCGGGCTCGATTATTACACAAATACGGCTTTTGAAATTCAGTACACGCCGCTCGGAGCGCAGAGTGCGATTTGCGGCGGCGGACGCTATGACGGTCTTGTGGAAGAAATCGGAGGCCCGCATACGCCGAGTGTGGGATTTGCCGTGGGTCTCGAGCGTTTGCTTTTGGCGCTTGAAATGCAGCATTTGATTCCGGAGCCCGCGCCGGTTTCGCATGTCTACATTGCGGCTTTGGGTGCCGATGCCATGGCGCGCGGGATGAGAATCCAGCAGGAACTTCGCGCAAAAGGTATTGCGACCGATATGGATTTGCAGGGAAAGAGCCTGAAAGGCCAAATGAAACAGGCCGGGAAATCCGGAGCCGGCGTGACGGTCATCATCGGAGAAGACGAATTGGCCAAAGGGGAAGCGGTTGTCAAAAATATGGATGCGGGGACGCAGGAAAATATTTCTTTTGAAACGGTATCTTCCTATATCGCAAACGGAGAATTTGCGGTAAAATAAAAGAATGTGAATGTACGGCGGATGCGGAAACCGATTTCAAATCAGAATGTTCGCCGATGGAATCATAATTTTGAAGAGGTGCAGAATATGGAAACAATGAAGGGTATGTCGAGATCGTGCGGTTGCGGAAACGTCTCCGAAGCGGATGTCGGTAAGGAATTGGTCCTGGCCGGTTGGGTGCAGAGACGTCGCGATCACGGCGGGCTGATTTTTATCGATCTTCGCGATCGTTCCGGGATTGTACAGTTGGTCATGTCGCCGCAATACGGAGAGGAAGCTTTCCATAAAGCGGAAGATGTGAGAAACGAATATGTACTGGCCGTAAGAGGCAAAGTTCGCGGAAGAAGCGAAGACACGATTAATCCGAAAATGCCGACGGGCACGGTGGAAGTCGTTGTTTCCGAACTTCGCGTACTCAATAAAGCCAAGACGCCGCCTTTCTATATCGAAGACGGAATCGATGTGGATGAAAATGTTCGCCTTCGTTATCGCTATATGGATCTTCGTCGTCCGGAAATGCAGCAGCATCTCATCATGCGTCACAAAATTACGCATTCCATGAGAAACTTTTTGGACGATCACGGTTTCCTCGAATTGGAAACGCCGATGCTGACGAAATCTACGCCGGAAGGGGCGCGTGATTATTTGGTGCCGAGCCGTGTAAATCCGGGGAAATTTTATGCGCTTCCGCAGTCTCCGCAGCTTTTCAAGCAGCTCTTGATGGTTTCCGGTTTTGAGCGTTATTTTCAGGTGGCACGTTGCTTCCGCGATGAAGATTTGCGCGCGGACCGTCAGCCGGAATTCACGCAGCTCGATATGGAACTGTCCTTTGAAGATCAGGATTTCATCCTTGGTCTCATGGAACAGATGATGAAAAAAGTGTTCAAAGAAGTGCTGGACGTCGAAATCGAGACGCCGTTTAAACGGATTACCTGGGATGATGCGATGAATCTTTACGGTTCCGATAAACCGGATCTTCGTTTTGATATGCATTTCTATGATATTTCCGATTTGCTTCGCGATTGCGATTTCCGCGTATTCCGTTCCGTTTTGGATAACGGCGGTGTCGTGAAAGCCATCAATGTCAAAGGCGATGCGGACATTCCGCGCCGTGAATTGGACGGGCTAGTCGATTATTGTGCGCAATACGGTGCCAAAGGGATGGCGTGGATTGGTTTCCAGAAAGACGGCGCGCTGAAATGTCAGATTACAAAATTCCTCGGCGAAGAGAAAATTCGCGAAATCGGAAAATATTGCGAAGCTGAAGAAGACGATTTGATTCTCATTATTGCCGATAAGCCGAAAGTCGTGGCACAGGCGCTGGGCGAACTTCGTCTGGAAATGGGACGCCGCATGAATCTGATCGATCCCAATGCATTCTGTTTCCGTTGGGTCACGGATTTCCCGATGTTCGAATACAGCGAGGAAGAAAAACGTTATGTGGCCGAGCATCATCCTTTCACCGCGCCGCGCGATGAGGATGTACAGTATCTGTTGACGGATCCGTCGAAAGTGTATGCGAAAGCGTACGATATGGTTTTGAACGGCGTCGAAGCGGGCGGCGGTTCTCTGCGTATTTATCAGGAAGATTTGCAGCAGAAAGTCTTTGAAGCCATCGGCATTTCGGATGAAGAAGCGCAGGAAAAATTCGGTTTCCTCTTGGATGCTTTCAAGTACGGTGCGCCGCCGCATGCCGGCATTGCGCTGGGTCTCGATCGCCTCGTCATGCTGATGCTTCGCTGCAAGACGATTCGCGATGTCATCGCATTTCCGAAGACGCAGAGCGCCATCGATCAGATGACGAAAGCGCCGGGTACGGTGACGGATAAACAGCTCAAAGAATTGCACATTAAGCTCGATGTGAAGAAAGAACAGAATATTACCGTGTAATGACATATTCGGAGAAGCTCCTTTGCGGGAGCTTTTTCTTTTTGCAGGATGTCTTTCTTTTGAAAATTTTAAAGAATCTCGAAACTGTGATAAAATAAAAAGATAACGGATGGAAAACGATGGGAAATTTTTGAAACGAATCGGCGGAATCGCGGTTTCTTTTCGTCATGGAGGGCAGTTTGGAATTTCTCGGGCATTTGTATGGGCAAAAGAAACTCAAAGCAAGGCTGTCTTTTCTTTGCGAGGACGGAAAGCTTCCTCATACTCTGATTTTTTACGGAGATGAGGGGCTCGGAAAAACGACGGCCGCTTTTGATTTGGCTGCGTTTCTGACGGGAACGGATTTGCAAAAAGATATTTCTTTGTGGAATTCGGAGGAAGCGGAAAAGGAATTTCTTTTGGTTTCTCGATCCGGGCGTGTCTATTACATCAGACCCATCGGTTTGGGGCAGACGCTTCGCATCGATCAATTTCGTCGTTTTTTGGAAGAAATGGCGACATTTGATGATGCGGTGAGAGTTTGTATTATCGACGAAGCGCAGGGAATGCGGCAGGAGATTGCCAATGCGATTTTGAAAACATTGGAAGAGCCGCCGCAAAACTTGTATTTTATTTTGATTACGCATGAATTGGAAGCTCTTTTGCCGACGATTGTGTCGCGCGGGGCAAGGTTTCCTTTTTTCGCTCTTTCCGAGGAGGAATTCTCGGCGCTTGTGAAAGCGCGTCGGGTAGAATTTCATTTGGAAACGGAAGAGGAGATTCGGGACGCATTTTTGCTTTCGGAGGGAAATCCGGGGCTTACGGCGGAAATGTTTGCCGAAGGGGGCGCCAAACAACCGGAGGCCGCCATGGATGTGTGGGATGTCGTGACGCAGAGTCGGATTCCTTTTACGGAAGGGACGGGGCTTTTGCCGAAGGATCGCACGGAGCTTCGGCGGATGCTTCGCTGGATGATGTTGATTGCCGGGGATCTTTTGGTCAAAAATGCGGCACCGGGAAAAGATTTTGCCAGGTGTCGGGGCATTTTGGGCCGCGAGGAAGCGATTTTGCGTTTTTGGGATGAGGATTGCGCCGAAAAAGCGATTGAAGTGTTGCGGACGGCCGAGGCGGCTTGTCGGCTGAATATGTCTCTCAAAAGTATTTGGGATACGGTTTTGATTGAACTGATGCGAATCCGAAAGGAAGTATGATGGAACAGGTAGTGGGAATTCGTTTTAAAAGAGCCGGTAAAATTTATTATTTTGCGCCGGGGGAGTTGGCTCTTTCTTTGGATGATGCCGTCATTGTGGAAACGGCGCGGGGAATGGAGTGCGGGTATGTGGCTCTGACGCCGCGCGAAGTGGAGCGGAATCCGGAGGACGGCGAGCTTAAAAACGTAATTCGTCGGGCGACGACGAAGGATTTGGTGCAGATTGAAAGAAACCATGAGCGGGAAGCGCAGGCTTTTGATATTTGCAAGGAAAAAATCGTCAAATGGAATTGCCCGATGAAGCTTTTGCGTGCGGAATATACGTTTGATCGATCTAAAATCGTGTTTTTCTTCACGGCGGACGGTCGTGTGGATTTTCGCGATTTGGTAAAGGATTTGGCATCCGTTTTTCATACGAGAATCGAGCTTCGCCAAGTGGGGGTGCGCGATGAAGCTAAGCAGGTTTCCGGTATCGGTCCCTGCGGTCGGCCGCTTTGCTGCGCTTCGTTTTTGGGAGAATTTTCGCCGGTTTCCATTAAAATGGCAAAAGTACAGGGTCTGTCTCTGAATCCGACGAAAATTTCCGGCGTGTGCGGTCGTCTTATGTGCTGCCTGCGGTATGAGAATGATATGTATACTTCGGGCGAGCTGAAATGCCAGAAGCTTATGGCCGGAGATAAACGCGGCAATGATGCGGCGCCGCCTCGCGTGGGCATGAAGGTTGTCACGGATAACGGCGACGGTGTCATCGTCTATGTCAATCAGGGAAAGAAATTGGCGAAAGTTCAGCTTTCCGGACAGAAGACGAAAATGATTCCTTGGGATGAAATTGTCCCGGTGGAATAAAAATGAATTTCGAATTGCGGGATGGGGAGCGATTGGATGATTTGGTGCGTGACGGAATGCGCATCATTCAGAGACGCGATCAATTTTGCTTTTCCGTCGATTCCGTTCTTTTGGCGCATTTTGTTTCTATTAAGAAACGGGATAAAATCGTCGATTTGGGGACGGGTACCGGTGTGATTCCGCTTCTTCTTTCCGCATTCGGTGCAAATGATATTACGGCTGTTGAAAAAAATCCGGTAATGGCGGATATTGCGATGAGAAATGTTCGCGGAAACGGGAAGGAAGATGCGATTTCCGTCGTGTGCGCCGATTATCTTCGTGTGCGGGAAGTTTTTTCGCCGGCCTCTTTTACATCCGTTGTCGTGAATCCGCCGTACCGCAGTGTGGGGACGGGGCGGATGAGTGAGAAGAAAGACGTCGCCGCAGCTACGCATGAGACGACGGCAAGCCTTTCGGATGTGTTTTGCGCGGCGGCGTATCTTTGTGCTTACGGCGGTAGGCTTACCAT
>CAVJQK010000115.1:0-4942 GCA_963651795.1 Erysipelotrichaceae bacterium
TCTCTGATGCGTCTCATGGGATTGGATGTGGGCTCCGCTACCATCGGCGTTTCCGTGAGTGATCCTTTCGGATGGACGGCGCAGGGTGTGGAAACGATTCGGCACAAATCGCGCGAAGAAGATTTCAGGCGCCTTTCCGAATTGGTTTCGCAATACGGCGTGGAAACTTTTGTCATCGGAATGCCTCTTAATATGAACGGGACGAAAGGGGTGCGCGTCGAACGCACGGAAGAATTTGCGGCCGAGCTGGCCGAAGCGTTTCCGAATATTTCCCAAGTTTTTTGGGATGAGAGACTCACGACGGTGATGGCGCAAAAAGAGCTTATCGCAGCGGACGTTTCCCGAAAAAAACGGAAACAGGTCATCGATAAAATGGCGGCCGTGGCGATTTTGCAGGGCTATTTGGATCGAATGGCACATCAAAAATAAAATCGGTTTCGGAAAAAGGAGAATCGGATAATGGAAAAAGAAAAAATGACGGCGGAAGAGCTTGACGAAGAAATTTCCGTAGTGACGCTGACGGCGCCGGACGGGACGGAAACGGAATTCGCCGAAGATATTATTATTCCGTACAACGGGAAACAATTTGCGGCGCTCGTGCAGATTCCGTCTTCGGCCGATGACGACAGTGAGCCGGATATTATTTTGGCGCGTATGGAAACGGACGAAAACGGTGAAATTTCTTACGTATCGCCGACGGATGAAGAATTTGAAGCGGTCGCGGAAATTTACGAAAATATGTGAGTGAGAAGCTTCGCCTTCGGGTGAGGCTTTTTTTGTTGCGGTTTTTAAATATATGATAGAATAAAAGAAAAGTTTCGTTCTTTTTCGGGAGGCTATGATGACGGATCCTTTTGTGCATTTGCACGTGCATACGGAATACAGTCTTTTCGACGGAATCAGTCGGATTCCGGATTTGGTGTCGTATGTGAAATCGCTCGGGCAGGAAGCTTTGGCGATTACGGATCACGGCGTGATGTACGGCGCGGTGTATCTGTATAAAGAGTGCATGAAACAGGGAATCAAGCCGATTATCGGATGCGAAGTGTACGTGACGCGCCGCAGCCGTTTCGATAAGAGTGGGGAAAGAGAGCATCTGGGGCATTTGGTTCTCTTGGCGGAAACGAATGAAGGGTATCGGAATTTAGTCAAAATCTGCTCCAAGGGTTGGACGGAAGGTTTCTATCATAAACCGCGTGTGGATCACGATGTATTGACGCGGTATCACGAAGGACTCATTGCCATGTCGGCGTGCGTCGCCGGTGAGCTTCCTACCGCGATTTTAAACGGCGATCCGGAGGAAGCGCGGCGCGTTATCGAATATTACATAGAAACATTCGGGAAAGAAAATTATTTTATCGAACTGCAGAATCACGGACTTCCGGAAGAAGCGGCCGTGCGGCCGGTCTTGGCGCAATTGGCGAAAGAGTACGGCATCGGACTTGTCGCGACGCAGGATTTTCATTATGTGAGAAAAGAAGATGCGCCGTCTCAGGAAATCAAACTTTGCATTTCCACGGGGAAAACGCTGGACGATCCCGATCATTTCCGTTTCGCCAATGATGAGTTTTATTGCAAGAGCGGCGAGGAAATGCGCGCGATTTTGGGCGAATTTCCGGGCGCTATCGAAAATACGAAAAAAATCGCGGATCGCTGTAATGTGACATTCCGTTTCGGAGAGCACAAGCTTCCGTCTTTTGATGTGCCGGAAGGTGAGACGGCGCAATCGTATTTGCGGAAATTGTGCGAGGCAGCGCTCCCCGAGCGGTATCATCCCGTGACGGAGGAAGTGCGTAAACGTCTCGATTATGAGCTCTCCGTCATTGATACGATGGGATTTTCCGATTATTTCCTGATTGTCATGGATTTCATTCATTATGCGAAATCGCACGGCATTCCAATCGGGCCGGGACGCGGCAGCGCGGCAGGCAGTATTGTTTCCTATTTGCTTCACATCACGGAGCTCGATCCGCTCCGCTTTGATTTACTTTTCGAACGTTTCCTCAATCCGGAGCGTGTGTCCATGCCGGATATCGATACGGATCTCTGCTATCGCGGGCGCGGTGAAGTGATTTCGTATTTGGCGAAAAAATACGGCGAAGATCATGTGGCGCAGATTATCACATTCGGGACGCTCGCGGCGCGCGCGGTCATTCGCGACGTCGGGCGCGTCATGGGAATGCCGATTCGCGATGTGGATGCGATTGCCAAAGTCGTCCCGCAGGGACCGGGCGTCACGCTGACGAAGACGCTGGAGAGCTCGAAAGAATTTAAGACACTTTATGAAACGGATGAGAAAGTGCATCGCTTAATCGATCACTGTCTCAAGCTCGAAGGTTTATCGCGCCAATCGGGGACGCATGCGGCGGGCGTCGTCATTTGCGCATCGCCCGTGGATGATTATGTGCCGATTCAGCTCACGCAGGACGGTTTCTTCCAGACGCAATACGAAAAAGATTTGGATGAGGAGCTCGGGCTTCTCAAAATGGATTTGCTCGGTCTTCGCAATCTCACGGTGATTCATGATGCGGTGGAGATGATTCGGGAGAATTACGGCATTGAGTTGGATATGGATGCATTGCCCAATCGAGATGAAAAAACCTGCGCCATGCTTTGCGCGGGGGATACGGTGGGCGTTTTCCAATCCGAATCTTCCGGATTTACCAATCTTTTGGTACAGCTTGCGCCGGAATGTTTCGAAGATTTGATTCCGATGGTGGCGCTGTATCGGCCGGGACCTTTGGGGAGCGGCATGGCCGAGGATTTCATCAATCGAAAACACGGGCGCATTCCCGTCGAATATCCGCATCCGATGCTGGAGCCGATTTTAAAGGAAACGTACGGCGTCATTCTGTATCAGGAACAGGTCATGCGGATCGCTTCCGTCATGGGCGGTTTCAGCCTGGGACAGGCAGATCTTTTGCGTCGTGCCATGGGGCATAAAGAGCCGGAAATTCTGCAAAAACAGCGGGATTTATTTGTCGGCGGCGCCGTGGCAAACGGGGTCCCTAAGGAAACGGCCGATTATGTTTTTGATTTGATGGTTCATTTTGCGGGCTACGGTTTCAATAAATCTCACTCTGTGTGCTACGGATGGATTGCGTGGCAGACGGCGTATCTTAAAGCGCATTATCGAGCGGAATTTATGGCGGCGATGATGAGCGGGTACAGCGGAGACCGCGTGAAAGTCGGGCGGTATCTGGATGACAGCCGGCGACACGGCGTGCCGATTGCAGCGCCGCATATCAATCGAAGCCAAGCGGAATTTACGGCGAAAGACGGCACGATCGTATTCGGATTGGCCGGCGTGCAAAATGTGGGAATGACGGCCGTGGAATCCATTATTGCGGCGCGGAAAAAAGAGGGACCGTTCCTTTCGCTTTCCGATTTTTTGGATCGGGTGGACGGCAAAGCGGTGAACAGCCGTGCGTGCGAAAGTCTGATTCGCTGCGGCGCTTTCGACGGATTGGGACATAATCGGAGTGAACTTTTGGCCGTGCTGCCGGAAGCGATTTCCATTGCGCAGGGGACGCGCGCGGATCGGGAATCGGGACAAATTTCCCTTTTCGGGGAAACGATTGAAGCGGAATCGCTGCATTATCCCACGCTTCCCGATATGACGACGGCCGAAAAAATCCATTGGGAAAAAGAATTACTCGGTTTCTACATCAGCGGCAATCCGCTCGACGATTATAAAGAACAGATGAAACGGTGTACGCCGATTTCGGAAATTTGGCAAAACAGCGCCAAGTATGACGGGAAATATGTTTCCGTCGGCGGGAGCGTCTCCTCTCTTCGGACAATGGTGACGAAAAAAGGGCAGGGGATGGCCAATATCGTCATCGAAGATTTCAACGACAATATTTCCGTCGTGGTGTTTCCGACCGTATGGGAAAAATGCCGCGCGATTTTGAATAAGCCCGATGCGATTGTGTATGTGCGCGGGCGTGTGCAGACGGATGAGCGGGAAACGCGCATTTTGGCTGATGAAATTACGGCGCTTTCTCAAGTGGGGACAGTGGCGCAAAAACCGATTCGCGAAGTGCATCTTTGGGCGGATTTGCGGCACGATTCGGATGATGTAAGCCGTCGGCTTTCGGAAATTTTATTGAAATATCACGGTAATACGCCGGTGGTGCTTCATATTGAACGGACGCATCAGCAAATTCGGATGAATCCGGAGTATTTCCTGCAATGGACACGGGAAGCCGTGCGGGAATTGACGGAACTTTTGGGCGAACGCGCCGTGGAAGGACGCAGGTAAAGAGACATGAAAATCGATAAGTATGCGGCAGCGCTTTCTTATGCGGCGGGCGTGGGCGCCAAACGTCTTCGCGAATTGATGGCGCAATTCGGTGATGCCAAAGGCGCATGGGAAGCGGATGACGAAGAAATTCGGAAAAGCGGAATTTTGGGCGACGGCAAGACGCTTGAAAAATTCTTTGAAGTGCGTCACGAGAAAAATCCGGACGCCGAAGAAGAACTCATGGAAAAGCTCGGTATCGGATGCCTGACGCCCGTCGATGACGGGTATCCGCCTCTTTTGAAGGAAACGGTGAATCCGCCTGCGGTTCTCTTTTATAAAGGAGCTCTTCCGGATTACGAAAAAACGATCGCCATCGTCGGAGCGCGTAAAGCGACACCGTACGGAATCGGAGCGGCGAAACGTTTTGCCGAAGATTTGGCGCGCGAAGGCGTCGTCATCGTGAGCGGCGGCGCACGCGGCATCGATACGGCTTCCCATGAAGGAGCCATGGCGGCCGGCGCTCCCACGATTGCGATTTTCGCTTGCGGGCTCGACGTCACATATCCGCCGGAAAATCGAAATTTATTTTTGCAAATTACGGAAACGGGCGGGACGCTTCTTTCCGAATATCCGCCGGGGACGCGGCCGCTCGGGCGACAGTTTCCTGCCAGAAATCGTATCATCGCGGGTATGAGC
>CAVJQK010000116.1:0-4917 GCA_963651795.1 Erysipelotrichaceae bacterium
GAGACGGTGACGCGGTCTTTGTAATCGGTGAATTTATCCGCTTCGGCCTGCGCTTCGGTCTTATACATTTGCGCGTTGCCGTAGGTGCGGTAGATGTCGGCCATGTCGACTTTGACTTTGGCTTTATCAATTGTGTAATCGACGGAAACGATGTCGTAGCCGAGATTATTCGGATCGCCGTCTTCGCCGTTTGTCTTGATCTGGAGAGACCAGAGGCCGTCCGTGTAGGTGCCGGCATTGACATTATTCGTCACATCGCCGTGATTGATGAGGTTCACGGCCGCTTCTTCGTCCGTATTGAAATACGCAGCGAATTTTTGCGAGGAGGCATCCTGAATTTTGTTGTTTTTGATCAGGGATGTATTGTCGCCGTCGTAAATGCTTTCGTATTGTGCGTCGCCGGTGTAGACGAAATGCGTATCTTCGACGGCCGTATTTTCCGTCACTTTCGTCAGGAAGACTTTGAGGAGCGCATTGCTGTAGCCGTCGTAAATTTTCCATGTATTTTCGAAATCGTAATCCGTGTATTTCGTTTTATCCGTAGACGCGCCGTTATTGGAAACGGTCGTGCTCGCGCCGGTGCCGTCTGTGCCCTGATTATCGTAGAGCTGGGTAAGTGCGGATGCTTTCATCGTATCATCCGTCACTCCGGAAACGGTGCCGATGAGGGCATCCGCATTCTTTGCGCCGTCCGCGGTCGACAATTCCACAGTCGACATATTGTAGCCCGCATTGACGATACCGCCCGTGACGGTCGTCGTGTCGTTTACCGTCGCCGTCGTAATGGCATTCTGCCCTACCAATCCGCCGACGTTTTCTTTCCCTACGACGCCGCCTTCCGTCCACGTATAAGTGCCGACAGTCGTTCCGTCGCCCCGTTTCACAATCTGATTGAAAACTTGGGAAATCGTGCCGCTGTTGTAGCCGACGATACCACCGACATTTTCCGCCGATATTGCGGAAACATCGCCCGTATTATAGGCCGCCGTAAGCGTACCGGCATTATAACCGACGAGACCGCCGATGTTTTGCGCATCCGTCGGACTCGTATTCAACGTCCCCGTGCGATCGACGACTACATTATCGTCTTTATCCTTTGTGGGCGTCCAAGATGCGCCGACAATCGTGCCGTTATTATACACTTGATGCGCATAATACGTATCATTCGTATCACGGCCGCCGGTGACCGTGCCGCTGTTGTAGCCGATGAGGCCACCCACATTGGAAACACCCGTCACTTCCGCCGTAATTGTATTAATGAGATTGGCATTGGAAACGGAACCATGCACCTTATTATTCTCATCCGTTCTCGTCATGAGAGAGCCGATAATTCCGCCCGTACCGTCGACGCCGACCGCATCATTCGTCCCCGCATTGCTATCATTCGCATTCGCCGTGTTTCCATGAACCGTCCCCGTATTAATGAGCGTCACACCGGAAATGTCACCGCGATTTTCGCCCATGACACCACCTGCGCCGCCTGAAATCCCGACGACAAAACCGTCGTTTCTAATCAGTACATCGGCAGTCGTGCCTTCATATCTGATATCCGCATCATTACTGCCGATCGCACCGCCGACAAATGATTTCCCATACACAGTACCCGTATTCAGATTTCCGAGGCCTTCCAAAATCCCATCTTCCAAATTTCGACCGACAATCCCACCGACATAAGACGCCTCCGGAGCCGCGACCGTCGCAGCATTCATCGCATTCACAATCGTCCCCGAATTCGCCCCCGCGACACCGCCGAAATAACTTGCACCCGGTAATTTGGAAACATCCGTATACGTCGCCGCATCCTGTGTCTTGTAATATGCCAAAAGTTCCGCATCCGACGCGGACGTCACATGCAAATTGACATTATTATCCATATTTTCAAGCGTACCGCTTTCGTTATATCCGACGATACCGCCTACATATTGATACCCGTAAATATCCCCGTTATTTTCACTGTCGCCGATAGTCTCGGCACCGATGGTCGCGCCGTTATTCGTGCCGATATACCCGCCGACATTTTCGATTCCCGTAATATCCGCGTAATTGATAAGTTCCGAAAGAGTCCCCTGCTTGAGAGATCTCGTCGCGGAACTGGCCGGCCCTTGAATATATCCGATAAGGCCGCCCACATTTCTCGTCCCATCGACAGTCGCCCACGCTTCATTCATCACGTTGTGAAGTGTACCCGTCCAATACCCTTCCTCACTTTCACCCGTAGCGGCACCGATACGCCCGACGAGACCGCCGACATTTGTCGTCCCCATCACGACGCCCGTATTTCGGCCGATTTCAATGCTCGCATTGTAAAGCAATTCACCGGAGAGACCGCCCACATCCGAACTGCCGGCACGACCGACGATATACACCGCATTCGCCACATCGCGAAGCAAACCGCCCGCCGTTGATTTCTCTTCGCCGTCTTCCGTATACGTGATGGTTACTTCGTTTCCGTCAAGATTTCTCGACGTATTCTTTCCGACGATACCGCCGATATTATTATGCCCGAAGACAACCGATTCATTATACGCATCATGAATATCTCCGCCCGCATTATAACCGACCGCACCGCCGACCGTATACGTCATATGTTCGGACCCGGTCACCCCATGAATGGAAACGCCGTCCTGATCTGCCGTAAGTCCGGTGACTTGATCGAATTCGGAAGAAACATGCCCCGTATTCAATCCCGCAATACCGCCGATGTAAATATGATTTTGCGCATATTCCTCATCTTTCTTTTTTTCTTCGGCTGCGTCTTCACCCGCTTCCACGCTGCTGTAATTGGAAACAACGGCCGCATTCGACGTGATAGATTCAATATGACCTTCATTGAGCCCGGCAACACCGCCCGCATACATATCATTGGGATTCACGACAGTCTCCCCGCCTACCGTTTCCGTATTTTCATCAATTTGCGCAATGACAGTCGACCGCAAATCAACATCGAAGACAAGACCTTCATATTCCGTGCCGTTTACAGTCGTATTGATATTCTGCCCGACAACACCCCCCACATACGTATCCGTACCGTTATTGTATCCGACAATCGAGTTTCCGATGAGAGTGATATTGTCGATAACACCGCCTTGATTCACATTCGCGACGGCGCCGATGCTACTCGTGGTAAGAGATTGCGTATCTTTATTGTAGCTGACGAAATTCGAACCGTAGACGCGAAGATCCGTCACCGTGCCGCGATGAATTGTACCGTCCTCATCTTCCCGCACGCCAATCGTACCGAAAATGCCGCCGTCCGTCTGGAGTCCGAGGACACGCATGTTTCTGAATTTGAAATTCCCCGTATAAACTTGCCCGGCACTCGAAGCGATTCCTTTATACTCGTCGTCCGTATCGAAATAGATATTATTTTTCACAAGGAAATCACGCGTAAGAATATCCATACCGCCGCCCTGCTCCGTCGTCGCATCCGCATAACGCTGGATTGCGGTAAGCTGCTCGGCGTTTTTCACCCAAGTATGGAACATAGAACGCGTATCATCGCGCTTTGTATCGTCGTGCATGTTATAGACATAGAGCGTACCCAGCGCATCATCAAAAGTTTTCTTCGTACTGCCTTCCGTATAATCGTAAAGATCGAAATTGTAGTTTCCTTTAACCCCATTGATGACTTTATTCGCATCCCATTTATCGATGACATAAGCGCCCAGCGTTGTTTTTTCCATATTGTAATAATATCCGGTATCCGCGCTGCCGTGTCTCAGAATTTCCGCTTGAATGGCTTTTGCTTTTTCATCTCCGGTAAGATCGCCGCCGACATTGGAAAGATCGATAATCGCCTCGCCGTCTCCTGCCGAAAGTACGACTTTGCCGTCGACGCTGTAATTCGAATTCGTATGGAAATATCCGGTGACATCGATATAAATATCTCCCGAAATATCCAACGCACCGCGGCCTTGGTTTCCGTAAATGAAGCCCACATTACCCGTAGTGCCGGCGACACGTCCCGCCGTGACCGTCGCATCACCTTTCACACCCGACGAAAGCGCCGTATCGGAAATGGCATACAAATCGGCAATATCATCCATCTTTTTTGTATAATCGGAAACATCACCCGACGCTTCCGCGCCGATTCCGTTTGCGGACGATTTCCCAACCGCACGAATCTTCGTCGTACCTCCATTATGCGCCGTCTTCAGCACACCGTAAGTAAGGTACGATCCGGCATTGATTGCGATATTTCCCGTGACATTCGCATTTGTATTTGTCGTGATAGCCGTATCGGTTACATTTCCGTCCGCATCCTTCGTCAATACGATTTCTTCCTGCTCACCCGTCTTCGCCTTCGTACCGGTCGTGACGATTTCCCCATTTACCTGCAAATTGCGAGCACCGAAATTAAGCGTAATATCCGATGCATAGAGCCCGGCCGAATACCCGAAACTCCCCATATGATGTTGATCGGAATTGAAGGTAAGACTGCCCTCCGTGTAAATATCCCCATTATAGAAACCGGCATCGCCTTCAATGTGGAAATTATTAAAAGTCAGATTCGGTTTTTGATTATCCAATCCGAAGACGGAAAGAGAATCATTATATTTCAGAATGGCCTGCCTTTTATCGGATCCGTCCGCATTGGTACCGATTTTCACATCCCAATTAAAAGTGAGATCGTTGTGCGTACCGATAATCGTGAGCACGGGATCAGCCTCGGTACCGTAATGGAGATGGACTTTATCGGCGTCGCTCGTATATGTACCGCTGCCGGCGCTCTGAGAAACAAGATCCTGCCACCCCTCTACGGTGCTGAAATAATCATAAGAATTCGGAAGCTGTGCGTTGAGAAGCGGCAATGTCGCATAATCGGCGTCATTATCCATGCGCCACGTCGCAGAAACGTGATCCGTCCCATTCAACATGTCGCGTGAAAGAACGTTTCCATTCAAAAGATAAGCGCCG
>CAVJQK010000117.1:0-4912 GCA_963651795.1 Erysipelotrichaceae bacterium
GAAATTGACGCAGGAGCTGTCCGCTGCCACGAATTTGGAAATCGGCTATGATTTCAGTAAGTATGACGGTTTGCGTTCAACGTCCACTGTTCCTTCTACTTATGGCCCCAGTGCTACCTACAGCTATAGGAAGACGCAAAATATCTATGCGAAATATGACTGGCTCATGAAAGGAAAGGATCAAGGGTACGTCTATATTTACCGCAATAAGTTGGATTATTATAATGACGGTGGTATGGAAGAAACGGATACCGGCATTGAAATCCAGCAGGCTATCACTACGGGAGACAATAATAAATTGGTCGTCGGTGCTTCCTACAGAAAAGGTAAAGCATTTAATCACGTCTACTATGCACAAGAGCAGAGCATTAACAATAAAGCGATCTTTGTGAATGATCAGTGGGAATTTGCGCCTTCATGGACTTTGAGCGCCGGCGTACGCTATGACCACCACAGCACGGCCGGCGGCAAGACGACCTGGAGTGCGGGCCTCAATAAAAAGCTCGATGCCAACAGCCATGTTTACTTCAATTGGGGGCAGGTATTCAAGGCACCGACTCTTGATGATTTGTACTATTATCAAGATTGGGGCGGCGGTTCCGGCATGTTTGGTAATCCCGACCTGAAACCGGAAAAGGGCGATACTTGGACCCTCGGCTACGGCGCGAAAATCGGTAAAAAGACCGAAATCAATGTCAGCTACTTCCAGAGTAATTTGGAAGATGCGATTAACTGGGGCCACGATGCGTTGTACAAAGTATGGGAACCGGTCAATGTAGACAAACAAAAGAAAAACGGTTTTGAAATAAGCGTTAATCACAAGCTGACCGAAAACTGGGATTTGGAAGCTTCTTACAGCTATGTTCGCGTAAGAAACAATACTAACGGTGCGGGCTATGTGCGTGACGGAAGCTATATCCCCAATATGTATCGCTTCGGCGTCCGTTTCCACAATAACAAGTGGAATGTGAATGCCTTCCTGCGCGGCGGCAGCGGCGCCGATTCCACAAAGTATGTGGACAGCAGCTACATCACGCTGGATATGTCCGCGAACTTCAAGGCTACGGATAATCTGTCCTTCTACGCGAAAGGGTACAACCTCTTCAATAAAGCCTATGCGGAAACTTCGGGTATCACCACAAGCGGCACATACTATAATCCGGCACAAGGATGCCATTTCATCATCGGCGCGGAATTCAGCTTCTGATTTCGTATCTCCCACTCAAAAAGGCGGCCGAGCGCCGCCTTTTGTGTTGCCGTTTTTTCCGTTTTCCGATTTTCTCCTTCCCTCTTTCCTCTTCCCGCTTTCCTATTTTCTATGCACTATGCACTCTACATTTTGCACTTTGCACTATGCACTATGCACTATGCACTTTGCACTTTGCACTTTTTCACAGCCCCTTCTGCTCAATCCCGCTGTACAAATATCCCAAATGATTCGTGTTATTCAGCAGCACGAGGCGCCAGCCCGTTTCATTCTTTTCGAAGACATTGATGCAGGCGTTGTCCTGCTTGAGCTGCCAAAAGGAGGAGAGGGGGAGGCCGAGGATGTCGCAGAGGATGGCTTTATTCGTTGCGTCGTGCGCGGCGATGAGGACGGTCTTGCCGTCGTATTGTTTCGCGATGTCCTTGATCGCTTCGTGTGCGCGTTTCCGCACGTCTTCCAAATTTTCGCCCTCCGGCATTTGCACGAGATCCGGGCGCGTGTGCCAGAGCCGGAATTCTTCCGGATATTTCGCTTCGATTTCATCGGCGTGAATCCCTTCCCAGAGGCCGTGGGAAATTTCGGTGAGGCGTTCGTCCGTTTCCACGGTGAGCCCGTGAAGCTCCGCGGCAAAGCGGCAGGTGTCGAATGCGCGGGAGAGGGGTGAGGAAACGGCGGCATCGATGGGAATGTTTCTTAAGGCTTCGGCGGCGGCTTTTCCCTGAAGAATACCGCGCTCGGAAAGCGGCGTGTCGACTTGGCCTTGGTAGCGGCCGGCGACGTTCCATGTCGTTTCTCCGTGGCGGAGCAAAATGATGCGTACCATGGCGCGCCTCACAGTTTTCCGCAATTGATGACGCGAAGGTCTAATATGCCGTCGATGCCGCGGAGGGCGAGGATGACGTCATTCGGGATGTCGGTGGAAACGGCGACGGCCATGATGTTTGTGCCTTCTTTTGTCGTGCGACCGACTTGCATGCCGTTGATATTGATGCCGGCTTTGCCGAGGATGCCGGCGATTTGCCCGATCATATTCGGTTTGTCGTCGTGCGGCGCGATGAGGAGATAGCCGCGCGGCTCAAAGTCGACGGTGTAATCATCGATGCCGACGATTTTCGCTTCTTTCCGGTCGAAGAGGACGCCGCAGACTTTGTGCGTGCCTTTATCCGTTTCAATGGTGACGGTGACGGAGGTCGTGTAATATTTTCCTTTGCCCGCTTTCACTTCGCGGATGTCCATGTGGCGTTCTTCGGCAATGTTTCTGGCGTTGACGAAATTGACGGTCGCCTGGAGAATCGGCGTGAGGAGTCCTTTTAGAACGGCGGTGGTGAGCGGGGCGACTTCGGTGTCTTTGAGTTCGCCCGTGTATTCGACGGTGACGCGGGAAATGTGGCCGTCGGCGAGGTAAATGCCGATGTTTCCCATTCTTTCGCACAAATCGAAATAGGGGGAAATGACGGCGAGCGTGCTCTTTGTGATGGGGGAGGCATTGACGGCCGTCGCGACGGGTTCGCCGTGGAGGGCATCGGCGACGCCGCGCGCCACATCGGTCGCAACGCCCACCTGCGCTTCAATCGTCGAAGCGCCGAGGTGCGGCGTGAGTGCCACATTTTTCATGCCGAGGAAGGGATTTTCTTCTTTGACGAGCGGCTCCTTCGCCCAGACGTCGATGGCGGCGCCGGCGACTTTTCCGCTTTTCAGCGCTTCGGCCAAATCTCGGATATTCACGACGGCTCCGCGGCTGCAATTCACGAGGCGGACGCCGTCTTTCATTTTGGCGATTTCCTTTTTCGTAATCATATTCCGCGTCTCATCCGTGAGCGGCGTGTGGAGCGTGATGTAATCGGAACGGGCGAGCAGCGTATCCAAATCGACGAGCTCTACGCCGAGCTGTTTCCCGCGTTCGAGCGGAATGTAGGGATCGTAGCCGATGGTCTTCATATCGAAACCTTGGAGACGTTTCGCCACATTGGAGCCGACGCGGCCGACGCCGATGATGCCGACCGTCTTGTGCAAAAGCTCGATGCCGGTGAAACTTTTCCGATCCCATTTCCCTTCCATAATCGATTGGTGCGCCTGCGGAATGTGGCGCGTCATGGAAAGAAGGAGCGCAATCGTGTGCTCGCAGGCGGCAATCGTATTCGATTCGGGGGTATTCACGACCGTGATGCCGTGCTTCGTCGCTTCGGGAATATCGATGCCGTCCACGCCGACGCCCGCGCGGCCGATGACTTTGAGATTTTTCGCCGCATCGATGACTTTTTTCGTGATTTCCGTCTGGCTTCGCGTAATGATGGCGTCGTAATCGGCGATGATGCGGCAGAGCTCCTCTTCGGGGAGATTCGGACGCACGTCCACGACAAATTCTTTTTCCAAATATTCTTTCGCTTCCTTGGCGACGTCTTCGGTGATGTAAATTTTGTACATGATGCTCTCCTTATCCGTGTAATTTTTGATAGGTTTTCATGAAATCGGCCATGGCTTTTGCGTCCGCAATTGTCACGGCATTGTAGAGGGAAACGCGGCAGCCGCCAACCAGGCGATGCCCCGCGACGCCGATGAGTCCTTCGTCTTTCGCTTTGGAAACGAAATCCTTTTCCGCTTCCGCCGTTTCCAAATTGAACGTGACATTCATGCGGCTCCGATGCGCTTTTTCGGCGTGTCCTTTGTAGAAACCGCAGCTCTCGTCGATGACGCCGTAAATCGTCTTCGATTTTTCGATGTTTCTTTTTTCGATTTCGGAAACGCCGCCCTGCCGCTCGATCCAGTGCAGCATTTTATTCAGCGTGTAAATGCAGAAGACGGCGGGTGTATTGTAGGCGGAATCTTTTTCAATGAAGGTTTTGTATTGCAAAAATTCGGGGATGTCCGTGCGCGCCGTTTCCGCAAAATCTTTTTGCAAAATCGCGAGAGCGGTGCCGGCGGCGCCCAGATTTTTTTGGATGCCCGCCCAGATGAGGGCGAAGCGGTCCGCATCGATTTCGCGCGAGAGGATGTCGCTGCTCATATCGCACACGACGGGGACTTCGACTTCGGGAAACTTCCAATATTCCGTGCCGTAAATCGTATTATTCGTCGTGATGTGGAGATAATCCGTGTCGGGGCGAATTTCGTACGTGTCGGGAATGTAGGAATAATTTTTGTCTTTCGCGGAATTCGCGTCGTAGGCTTCGCCGAAAAATTTCGCCGCGTCCCGCGCTTTGTGCGCCCAGACGCCCGTATCGGCATATGCGGCGCGCGCGCGAAGGAAATTGCACGCTTCCATCAGAAATTGCATCGTGCCGCCGCCCTGGATGAAGACGATGTCCTGATTTTTCGTGAGTTTCAATAAAGTGCGGAGAAGGGATTTCGTTTCCTCAAGCATCGCCTGAAATTCTTTGCCGCGATGGCTGATTTCCAAAATGCCCATGCCGGTGCCCTGCCAATCCGTCATTTCGCTCTGAATTTCTTCGAGGACTTCGAGCGGCATGGGGGATGGGCCGGCATTGAAATTGTGTACGCGTGTCATGTTGTTTCCTTTCTGTCCATAAAAAAAGAGAAGTGTCCCTATGGGACGAGCTTCTCTGATCTCGCGGTGCCACCCAACTTCGGCGCGCCGGCTGCGTGATATCTACAAAAAAAACTCTCATCCCCTAAGGGACGAGAGTAACCCGCGATACCACCCAAATTGCCAAACGGCCATCTTTGATTTGCTGTAACGGGCAATCC
>CAVJQK010000118.1:0-4885 GCA_963651795.1 Erysipelotrichaceae bacterium
TTGCAAAGCCTGCTCGGCGGTCATGAAATTATCGCGCTCGGTATCGCGGGCGATGGTTTTCAAAGTCTGCCCGCTGTGCTTGGAAAGGATTCCGTTCAGCTCTTCGCGCAGGCGCAGAATTTCGCGCGCGTGAATTTCGATTTCCGTCGCCTGCCCCTGCACGCCGCCCAGCGGCTGATGAATCATGACATTGGCATGCGGCAGCGCGTAGCGTTTCCCCGGCGCGCCGCTCGTCAGCAACACGGCCGCCATGCTCGCGCAGGAACCGATACAAATGGTGGAAACATCCGGCCGGATGTACTGCATCGTATCGTAAATCGCCATCCCGGCCGTCACGACGCCGCCGGGGCTGTTGATGTACAAATGAATGTCCTTGTCCGGATTTTCCGCTTCCAGAAACAGAAGCTGTGCGATGACGACATTCGCGGAATGATCGTCGATCGGTCCGTCCAGGAAAATGATGCGATCTTTCAAAAGACGCGAATAAATATCATAGGAGCGCTCGCCGCGTGCGGTCTGCTCCACAACGATCGGTACGTAAGCCATCGTCTCACTCCTTCCCGATAAAGAAAACCGCTGCCCCGCCCCATGAAAGAGCAGGCTCGGCAGCGGTTTCGTTTCCCAAAAAATTATTCGGCGTCGCCCTTGGCTTCTTCCGCCGGAGCTTCTTCGGCCGGAGCTTCCGCAGCTTCATCCTTCGCCGCATCTTCTCTCTTGGCCGCGCCGTAAATATAAGCCGCCGCCTTCTTGCGCGTGACGGAAGCAATCAGCATATTCACGCGGTTTTCCTGACGGATAATCTTCACGACATCCTTGGGATCCGCGCCGAACTGATGTGCCATGCTGTAAATTTCCATATTGAGATCTTGGTCGGTGACCTTGAGATCTTCGGCTTTTGCAATCGCCGCGAGGACCAGACCCTGACGGACCGTTTCCTCGGCCGCTTCGCGGTAATCCTTGCGCAGATCTTCGATGCCCTTGCCGATGGCTTTCAGATAATCGTCGAATTTGCCTTCGCCCGCTTCGATATTGAGTTTCATTTCCTCAATCATCTCGTCGATTCTGGCATCCGTCATTTCCGCCGGGATATCGACTTTCGCATTGGCGACCGCCATGTCGACCAGCGCATTGTGATACGCTTCTTCGGCGCTCTGGAGCGCGCGGAGCTGCATCTGCTGCTTCAGGCTGTTTTTCAGTTCTTCCAGCGTGTCGAATTTGGAAACGGATTTCGCGAATTCGTCATTCATTTCCGGTACGACTTTGCGCTTTACGTCATTGATGTGCGTCGCAAATTCCGCTTCCTTGCCCGCCAGATCTTTTACGAAATAATCTTCCGGGAATTTGACGGAAACTTTTACATCTTCGCCCGCCGCATGACCGATGAGCTGATCTTCGAAACCCGGAATGAAAGATTCCGAGCCGATTTCGAGCGGATACGTCTTTCCTTCGCCGCCGGCAAACGCTTCGCCGTCCACCGTGCCTTTGAAATCGATAATCGCATAATCGCCCTTCGCGAGCTTTGCGCCTTCTTCGGCGACTTCGAGGCGTGCATTCTGCGCCGCCGCCTGCGTGAGCTGTGCCATGACTTCTTCATCGGAAATTTCCGGATGTTCATGCGGAGCGGCAAGGCCCTTGTATTGGCCGAGCGTCACTTCCGGTTCCTTGACGAAAGTCGCCGTATAGACGGCACCTTCCTCTTCGGAGAATTTCAGCGTGTCGACTTCCGGCTGCGTGACCGGGACGAGATTTTCATCGGCAATCGCGCGATAGAGCGTGTCATTGGCGACAATTCTCTCCGCTTCCTCGGCGACGCCTTCCTTGCCGATATACATTTCCAAAATTTTCCGCGGCGCTTTGCCCTTGCGGAAACCTTTCAGATTGATTTTTCCGGAAATATCGGAAACAGCGCGTTTGAAACCTTTCTGTACTTCGGCCGCTTCCACTTCGACCGTCAGTTTCACTTTGTGCTGATCGAGCGCTTCCACTTTGACATTCATCTAAATGATTCCTCCTTCAACCTTTCAAAGCTCGGATTTCCTTTCTCCGAAGCTCCTGTATCGATTCTTTTTTTCGAATACAAATTGCACAGAGTATTTTAACATATTTACGAAAAAAGTACAAATGCATATAAAAGGCATGGGGGATGGGGAATGGGGAATGGGATTTATGAAATTTTCCTATCGTACAAAAGCGCCGCAAAAAGAATCACGGCGCAGGAGCCGGCGTTGTGGACGAGGGCGCCCGTCGTCGGCGTGAGAATGCCCGCGACGGAACAGCCGACGGCGACAAAATTAATCAGCATGGAAACGGTGATGCCCGTGCGAATCGTGCGCATCGTTTCCTTCGCGAGTTTCCTCAAATACACGACGCGGGATAAATCGTCGTGCACGAGCGCGATGTCCGCGGCTTCCACGGCAATATCCGCCGACGAGCCCGCCATCGCGATTCCGACGGACGCGCTTTTGAGTGCCGGCGCATCGTTCACGCCGTCGCCGACCATGCACACCGTGCGGCCCGTTTCCGAAAATTCGCGAAGCTTTTCTTCTTTTTCTTCCGGCAATAAATCGGCGCACACTTTCGTAAATCCGACTTTCCCGGCGATATACTCCGCCGCGGCTCTGTGATCGCCCGTGAGAAGCACCGTCTCGACGGAATCCCGGCGAAGGGCCGCTACCGCGTCCGCCGTCTCCGGCCGAATCGTATCGGAAAGCGCCAAAAGCCCGAGAACGCGTTTCCCGTCTGCCACTAAAATGACCGCTTTCCCTTCCGCGGAGACGCGCGCGATTTCCGTTTCCGCCTCCGACGAGACCTCCACACCTTCCTCTTCCAGATATTTGCGATTTCCGCACAAAATTTTTTGACCTTCGGAAACGGCGGAAATGCCGCGGCCCGGCGTCATCGGAAATGTTTCGACATCCGCCGCTATTATCCCTTTTTCCTCCGCGAAATCGGAAACGGCGCGCGCGAGAGGATGCCCGCTCCGCGATTCGGCCGCCGCCGCGCGCGCAAGCCAAGTTTCCTCCGGCACATCCGAGAGCGTCACGCAATCGGACACCGTGAGTTTCCCCGACGTAATCGTCCTCGTTTTATCAAAAGCGACCGTATCGACCGCGCCCATTCGCTCCAGCGCTTCGCCCGATTTAATGATGACGCCGCGCTGCGCCGCCTGCCCGATCGCCGCCACGATGGCCGTCGGCGTCGCCAGGACGAGTGCGCACGGGCAGAATACGACCAGCACCGTCACGCCGCGCACGACATTCCCCGTGAGAAGCCACGTCAAAAGCGCGACCGCCATCGCCGCCGGCACGAGATACCCGGCCCACTTATCCGCGAGCCGCTGCATCGGCGCTTTGCGCTCGCCCGCTTCCTCCACGAGCCGTATCAATTTCGAAAGAGACGAATCCTCCCCGACGCGCGACGCCCGAATATCCACCGCGCCGAACCGATTCATCGTCCCGCAAAAAACGTCGTCGCCCGTTTCCTTATCGACCGGAAGCGATTCCCCCGTCAGCACCGATTGATCCACGGACGTCATCCCCGCGACAATCACGCCGTCCACGGGAATTTTTTCGCCCGGCAGCACGCGGAGAATATCTCCTTTTGAAACAGAAGAAACGGGCACCGTTTCCTCTTTTCCGTCACAAATTCGGCGAGCCGTATCCGGCGCGAGCGCCACCAGTTTCTTCAAGCCTTTTTCCGCACGCGCGCGCGTTTTTCCTTCCAGCGTCTCCCCCAGCGCCATGATGCACGCGACTTCGCCCGCCGCAAATAAATCCCCGATCGCGACCGACGCCGCCATCGCGCTGCTCACGAGGAGCGCCGAAGAAATGCGCCGCATGCCGCGATTGTCGCGAATGTACACCCACGCTTCATACAAAATCGGATATCCGCAAAGGATGAGCGCAGCCCACGCCGGGTCCGGCATTCCTTCCGGATACGCGCCGAAAAACGAAAGCGCGAGACAAATCGCGCCGAAAGCCGTCACTTCGATACGACTCAAAAATGTATCCAACCGTTTCCCCATATCGTTCCTCTCCGATTCCGTGTAAATGACAAAGGAAACGAAAGCGCGTGCATCCGTTTCCGAAAATCTTGACAAAAATGTCCCTTGCATTACACTAATGATATAAATCTCGCAGGGGACACACAAGAATCAGAATGTCCCGTATGTTTCTTATCGGACAGAAAGCGAAAAATGTACGAAAATGGATGACAGACGCACCCTTCGCACCCGCCGCGCCGTTTTTTCCGCGCTCGAAGAACTTCTTTCGGACCGCGATTACGACAAAATCACCGTGCGGGATATCATCGAAAAAGCCGATATCGGCCGCAGCACATTTTACGGCCATTTTGAAACGAAAGACATGCTCTTCGATGCCTTTTGTCAAAATATTTGCAAGCACGCCTTCGAGCCGGAGCATTCCACCATCCGCGACGCGCGCCCGATGCCGTCGGGAAATTTCCGCAATCGGCTCATTCACGTGCTGATGCATCTTTCCGATCCCGCGCTCGGCATCGCGCACATTCTGCGCTCCGGCGGCCGCGACGCCTTTCGGAAATATCTGTCGAAATCTCTCGCGCCCGTTTTTGAGGAAACGCTCCCGAAAAAAGGAAACATCCCGGAAAGCTACACCCTCGCCGTAGCCCTCGCCGCCTTCGTCACCACGCTCGACTGGTGGCTCATCGATCATCCGGGCCTCCCGGCGGAAAATGTGGCAGACGCTTTCCTGACAATTTTCGAAAATGAAGTCGAATAGCTCCGTACAACATTTCGATAAAGACTGAAAGACTAAAAGACTGTCAGACTATAAGACTGAAAGACTTTTAAAAGGAGCGCTGCGCGGCATTTTTATAGCAGGCTGAAGCCTGCGCTTTGCGCCGTGCG
>CAVJQK010000119.1:0-4882 GCA_963651795.1 Erysipelotrichaceae bacterium
CGCTTAAAGTGCTCTCGGAGTATCCGCTCGTGTCGTATCGGGATGATTTCAATGTGCACGACGATATTTTGGAAGCGTGCGAAAAAGTCGGGTTTACGCCGAAAATTGTTTTTGAAACGAGCCAGCGCGAGCTCATGTTGCAGACGGTGGCGTCCGGGCTGGGCGTCGCGATTTTGCCGAGCCGTCTTGCGCCGTGCCAATGCGACAGTGATACGCTCGTGATGCGTCGCTTGGTCGAGCCGGAAATGATGCATCGCCTGTATGCGATTTGGAAAAAAGATCGCCACATGTCGCGTGCGGCGAAACTTTTCATCGATTTCATGCAGGAATCTTTGGATAAGGCATATGGAGAAGCGTGACGGGAAACGGGCGAAGCTCGGCTCGTTTTTCGAAAGCAAAACGAATGTCGGTTTCCTCATCGTCATCGTCCTTCTCACGGCCGCTCTTATTTGGCAGCAATGTGAAATCGTCGATTTGCAATCGCGCATGATGACGCAGGAAGCGGGCGAATACGGCAAGCACATCGGCTCGCTCTATTGGCACGCGGAGACGACGGACGAAAAACTCCGGGAAATCGGAAAAGATATTTATCGCCTGCAAAGGCACAGCGCAAAACACGATTGGGCGCTGCAGGAGAAAAATTGGTGAGAAAGGGACACGACGAAATTGTCGTGTCCTTTTTGAATGAATGAGACTGAAAGACTGAAAGACTGTCAGACTTTTAAGCGGAGCGCTGCGCGGCATTTTTTATAATCGCTCGCTTCGCTCGCCGCCTTCGGCGGCATAAAACTGGAATTGTCGCGAAGCGACACAAGTGAAAGTCTCACGTCTCACGTCTGACCGTCTTACGTCTCGACCTCAAATGTCGCATCGAGCTGCTCGCACAAAATTTCTTTTTTCCGTTTCTATCCTATCTGTAAATTTTCCCTAAAGAAACGGAATTTTTACAGAAGCTTTACATTTTGCGGGTATTATAAAGAAAGCGTAGTGCGCGTGCACTGTTTCCGTAAAGAATAAAAACAACAAAAATCGGAGACGCGGCGAGGCGTTTCAGCCGTTTCGCGAACGGGAAACGATGCGGCTCGGGTTCGCCGGTCTCGATCGAGGGGAGGAATGTTATGTTCAGCTTGGTGAATAAGCATGAGGAATTTTTCGATTTTTTGGTGACGAATGCCGAATATTTCCACAAGGGCGCACTGATGGCGCAGGAGCTCATGCACGATATTTCCAAATTGGATCGCTACACGAAGGATATGCGTGAGCTGGAGCATGCGGCGGATCGCGTGACGCATGAAATCACGGCGAAAATGAAACAGGTTTTCATCACGCCGATCGATCGGGAAGATTTCTATCTTTTGACGAGCAAAATCGACGATTGCGTCGACGATATGAAAGATGTCGTCTTTTCGCTCAAAATTTATCACGCGGGTCTGGCGGGCGAAGCGCCGAATCGGATGGCGGATATTTTGGTGGAAACGTCGGGCGAATTGGTCGTGATTTTCCGTCTGATGAAGGATTTGGTGAAGAACGAAAAAGAAATCACGGAGCGTGCGCAGCGAATCAATGCGCTGGAATCGGAAGCGGATCAGGTGTATCGCGATATGATTTCGGATCTTTTCGACGGCAGCCATGAGCTCTTTGATATCATTCGTTGGAAAGAAATTATGGAAACGCTGGAAACGACGGTGGATCAGGCCGAAGATGTGGCGAATATCGTCAAAGAAGTGGTCGTGAAGTATGCCTGATTTATATTTAATCGGCGCGGTCATCGGACTGGCTCTTCTTTTCGATTTCATCAACGGTTTCCACGATACGGCAAACGCGATCGCGACGACGGTGGTGACGCGGGCGCTCTCTCCGCAGGCGGCGATTATCATGTCGGCGGTGCTCAATTTCGTGGGCGCGATGGTTTCCACCGGGGTCGCGAAAACGATCGGCGGGGAAATTGTGCGTTCGCCTTCGATGGTCGATTCGGTCGTTCTCGTGGCGGCGCTCACGGCGGCGATTATTTGGAATCTTTTCACGTGGAAAGTGGGGCTTCCGTCTTCGTCTTCGCATGCACTCATCGGCGGCGTCTTGGGCGCGGTCGTCATTTCGTACGGCTTCGGTGCCATTGACGGGGAAGGCGTCCTCACGATTGCGACGGGGCTCGTCCTTTCGCCGGTCGTCGCGATGTGCTTCGGTTACGTTTTCATGACGGTGCTCTACATCGTGCTTCGGAAAATCAATCAGACACGTGTCAATGCCGTCGCGAATAAAATCCAGATTGCATCGGCCGCTTTGATGGCGTTTTCCCACGGGTCGAACGATGCGCAAAAATCGATGGGGATTATTACGCTCGCGCTCCTTTCGGGCGGATACATCAATGAGCTCGAAGTGCCGGATTTGGTGAAATTGGCGTGCGCGATTGCGATGGCGACGGGGACTTCCGTCGGCGGTTGGAAAATCATTCGGACGGTCGGAAACAAAATTTTCCGCATGCAGCCGATTCACGGATTGGCGAGCGAATTGAATTCCGCGCTGACGATTTTCACGGCGACGATGCTGCACATGCCCGTTTCCACCACGCATGTCGTGACGGGATCCGTCCTGGGCGTCGGCTGGGCGAAACGTTTCCACGCCGTCCATTGGAATGTGGCGTATCAAATGGTCTCCGCGTGGGTGATGACGATTCCGTGCACGGCCGCGGTCGGCGCCGGCGTCTATCTCCTCTTCTCGTATTTCAGATAAAATAGTGCAAAGTGCAAAGTGCAAAGTGCAAAGATAAAACATGTACGTCGGCGAAGCCGACACCTGAATTGCTAATTGCTCATTGCTAATTGCTAATTTTCTATTTCTTTCCGTTTCTTTTTATGATAAAATAACAGGAACGAATCAGTGAAACAGGAGGTGTGAATATGTCCGAACATATCGTGACCGTCAATGAGGCATCCCTTCAGGATACCATTAAGTTTGAAAGCTGCAGTGAGTGCCAGACTTCCTGCCAGTCCGCCTGCAAGACCAGCTGCACCATCGGCAATCTTGTCTGCACGGAACAGGCAAAGGAAGAGATGAAATAATCGTCCTCACAGCGTCCCCCGTGCCTTTCGGCGTGCGGGGGATTTTTATTTTTTGAGACATTTATCATGGATGAGTTTGTGCCTCATTTGAGCTCGAAGGTAGGAGCTTGGAGCGTGGAGGTAGGAGCTTTAACTTGTGTGCGCTTCGCGCACGGATTTTTTAATCGCTCGCTATGCTCGCTTGCGCTGCGCGCGGCTTTGCCGCCTTTGGCGGCGATTAAAACAGGATTGTCGCGAAGCGACACCTTTAAAGCTCCCTGCTCCATGCTCCCGGCTCCCTGCCATTTCTCAAATGTCGCACAAAGTATAGAATCGAAAATGTAGGAGCATTATTATGGGATACAATGTGAAACCGATGATTCATCGGTTCCGGCAGAACGGCATGAATATCGTGCTGGATGTGAACAGCGGGATCGTGCATGTCTCCGACGATATGACGTATGAGATTTTGGGCGTTTATGACGGGACGAATGCGGAGCTTGCGCACGAAAAATTCGATGAAACGTACGGGGCGGATGAAGTTTCCGAAATTCTTTCGCTTTTGGACGGATTGATTCAAAAAGAACAGCTTTTCGCGCCGATGGATCCGAATTATCAAGTCGCCATCGAAGATAAACCGATCATCAAAGCGCTCTGCCTCAATATCGCGCACGATTGCAATCTGCGTTGCAAATATTGTTTCGCGGGACAGGGCGGCTACGGGCAGTGGCGCATGCTCATGAGTTTCGACGTGGCGCGGCGCGCGGTCGATTTCCTCATTGCGCACAGCGGCCCCCGGCAGCATTGCGAGCTCGATTTCTTCGGCGGCGAGCCGCTCATGAATTGGCACGTGATTCAGCAGACCGTTTCCTATATCCGGCAGCAGGAAAAGAAACACAATAAAATCATCAAGCTGTCGCTCACGACGAACGGGATGCTTCTCGATGAAGAAAAAGTGCGGTATCTGACGGAAAATCACATTGCGCTTATTCTGTCGCTCGACGGGCGACGCGAAATGCACGATCGCATGCGTCCGGATGTGAACGGAAACGGGACGTACGATCGCATTTTGAAAAATTTGCAATATTGCGTGGCGCATCGCGACGGCGAAGAATATTATGTTCGTGGGACGTATACGCGGCACAATCTCGATTTTACGACAGATGTGCTCGATATGGTGGACAAAGGTTTCCCGGCGCTTTCCATGGAACCCGTCGTCGGCGATCCGTCCGAAGAATATACGATTCAAAAAGAGGATTTGCCGGAAATTTGCGCCGAATATGAGAAACTGGCGAAAGTTTTCATTGCGCGCGAAGAAGAGGGGCGGCCTTTCTTCTATTTCCATTTCAACATGGATCTTTGGCGCGGGCCGTGCCTGCCGAAACGTCTTCGCGGCTGCGGCGCGGGGCATGAATATCTCGCCGTCGTGCCGAACGGGGACATTTATCCCTGCCATCAATTCGTCGGGCGTGACGGGTACGTGATCGGAAACGTATTCGAAGGTTTGAAAAACATGAAGATGATGCGCGAATTCCGCGAAAATCACGTCTTCACGAAACCGACCTGCGTCGATTGCTGGGCGCGTTTCTTCTGCTCGGGCGGCTGCCACGCGAATAATGAAATGTACGCGGGCGACATCCGCAAACCTTTCGATATCACGTGTGAAATTCAAAAGAAACGCATCGAATGTGCGCTGATGATTCAGGCGTACAATAAAATGAAGAAACCGCAAGTGATGGAGCAGCCGGGATTGGCGAAGCAATTGGCGCGGGAAGTCGGGAAAGAGTAAAGCAAAGTGCAAAGTGCAAAGTGCAAAGTGCAAAGTGCAAAGTGCAAAGTGCAAA
>CAVJQK010000120.1:0-4776 GCA_963651795.1 Erysipelotrichaceae bacterium
AGAGGGTGCCCCGTAGGGGCGGGAGATAGAATGCGCCGCAGGCGCATAACTTCTTCCGAAAGTGAATCGTTGCATTGGACTCAAGTTCTCATCTTGCGTTCTTTGTGATATTGCTGAAATTGTGGCTCTGCGAGCCACTCTATCTTCCGGCGCTTCGCGCCACCTTCCTTCAAAGGAAGGCTTTCAGAGGATGCTCTCCGCGCATATCGTGTTTTATGCCGCTGAAGCCGGCGAGCGAGCGCAGCGAGCGACTATAAAAATGCCGCGCAGCGCACCGCTAAAGCTCCCAGCTCCCGGCTCCTAGCTCCCGGCTTTCTCTCTTATGAGGCACATAGGGCCCAAAATGCAAAAGCATTTTGGGCCTTTTTCGCATATTTCCGAATTGAGAATGTTTCCGAATCATGGTATGATTAAATAATAAATAAATATAGAAAAATTCGGCGATGGAAGGATTCGGGAGGCCACCATGAAGACTGATAAAAAATATTTCGGAAAAGAGACGCGCGTTTTCGATGCGAATTTCGGGCAGCATGACGCTGTTCGGAAACGGAAGCGCGCGTCTTTTCGCGCGTATGCGGCCCTTGTGCTCGGCGCGCTCGGACTTTTTTCCGCGGGCGGTGTCGCGCGCGCCGATGTCGTTGTTTCCGATACGAAAAGTTACGGAAATACGGTGACGAAGACGGGAAATATTTACGAAATCACGAATCAGCAGACGAAGGGCGACAGCGCGCTGAATCGTTTTGCCACATTCGATATTGCAGAGGCGGAAGTCGCGAATCTTCGTTTAGGCAATGTGTCGCATCAGATCAATCTTGTCGATTCGAAAATCAATATCAACGGCGTCGTGAATGCGCTCAAAGATAATAAAATCGCCGGTGATGTGTATTTCTTCAGTAATAATGGCATCGCCGTCGGGAAGACCGGCGTTATCAATGTGGGGCAGCTCACGCTCGGCAGCAATACGATTATCGGCGAAATTATTTTTAAGGGATATTCGGACATAAGCGGTGTCGTGACGAATTTTGACACGGATGCGTTTTACAAGGCGTCGGGGGCGGAGCGTGCCGCGCGATTGCAGAGCACCTATTCGAAATTAATCGGTTCGACGTATTTGCAAAAAAGCGGGACGATCGATGTCGCCGGGACGATCCATGCGACGCAAAGTGTTTTCGTGATGGGAAACAATACGGTCACCGTGGCGCCGACCGGGAAAATTTACACGGGCGCCGTATTCAAGGAGTTGGCGGAAACGGCGACGTATAACGATTATCGCGCGCCTCTTATCAATACGGCGGGTGTGTCGTCTGCGACGGAAGCGGAAGTGACGAAGGGCGGCATCGTGCTGTTCGGACGGGGAGATGTGACGGTCAAAGGGACGCTTTCGACGAATGTGTCCGCGGATGTGAAAAAAGACGGGAAACCGGTCGCCGGAGAATCGATTGTCTTGCAAGGGAAAAATTTGACAGTCGAAGGCGCTTCACTTACATCCGACGGCGGGGAAATTTTGCTCACGGCTTCCACGGATGAAGCGATGCTGCAAGCCGATCCCACGAAAGATCCGCAAAACGGCGGTTTCCTCGTCATTAAAGATGCGTATATCGATTCGGGTTCCGAGAAACGTGATGCCGGTGATATCGAAGTGACATCGGTGCGGACGGCGATGGGTGTCGCGCGCGTCGATGTTGACGATTCGACGATCACGGCCGCGGGGAAAGAAGGAAAACTCGCCGGCGACGTGACGATTCATGCGACGGCGCAGACGGAATTGTGGAATTGGGATATCGGAGACGGCGCGTATGCCCAAATTAAAATGGGGCAGAAGGGCACAAACAGAAATACGATTATCGGCGACAATGTGGATATCACGGCGGCGTCGGGGTCGAAGGGAAATATTGCCGACAAGTCGAGCGAGCATAAAAAGACGCAAGCGGAACGCGAGGCGGAAATCGATAGCCTGGATGAGGCGACGCTTGGGGATACGGTTACCGCGCTCGGAAAAAGTTTGACGGCGCTGGCGTCTATCACCATTACAAATTCGGCGGCCGATGTCGATATCGATAAAACGGATATTTCCGCGGTGGGATCGACGGAAACGGAAGGCACGCACGGTGATCTCACAATTAAATCCGATGCGGCGGGAGAAATTTCCACGCTCAATTTGGGCCCCGTCGGTTTCGGTTTTGCCGTGGGGAAATCCCGCGTGAGCTCGCAGCTCAATGTGGATTATTCCACGCTGTATGCGGAAAAGGATACGACGATTAAAGCGGCCGGGCGCAATAATGTGTCCGTTTCGATGAAAGAATTGAATTTCATTGACGACAAATCGTATGCGGGTGTCGATGTGGCCATCGGCATTTTGGACAGCGATGTCGATGCGAAAGTCGGAGAACATGCGACGATCACGAGCGGAAATAATGTGAGCGTCACGGCCGTTTCGGAGCGGCGTTCGGAGACGGCGTCGAATGCGTCGGCCATGTTCGCCGTTTCCTTGGGGCTGGGGATTGTGGAAACGCACGCCGATGCCGAGCTTGCGGGGACGGTGTACGCCGGCGGCGATGTGGCCGTCAATGCGGAAACGACGCTGGAGAAACCGAGCGATGATTCTTCGTATTATTACGCGGACAGCGTGTCGTCTATCGGCGCGAACGGGGATTCTACACTGAAGCCGACGGTGGATAAAGGAAAAGAGCTTGCCGGGAAATTCGGGAAATGGTTGAAGAAAAAGTTTTTGGACGAAGCGGAAGCGGCGGGAAATCCCGTGCAGAATCAGGCGAAGTGCGCACTTTCGGATAAAACGGCCATCAATGCGGGTTTGTCTCTTTTAATCAGCCAAAACGATTCTCATGCGACCGTTTCCGGTACCGTCCGCGGCATTAATACGGCGAAAGAAAACGGAAAATATACGGGAAACGATGAACTCGGCGCGAAATCTCTTTCCGTGTATTCGCATGCACTTTCCCGTACGAGCAATATTTCCGGTGCGTATCAATACGAGACGGAGAGGACGGGCGGCGCCGGGCATCAATACTACGTCGAAAAAGAAAATGCCGGCGCATTGGCGCTTTCGTTTACGCTGCAGGAAAATCATTCCGAAGCGGTGATTACGGGCGATACGAAAACAATCGGCGATACGACCGTAAAAGCGACGACGGAAATTCCGTGGAAGACGATATATCAATCGTCCCTTACGGATATTTTGAAAACCACGTTCTTTGATTTGATGTCGACGGAAAATGCCTTTCTCCAACATTTTGTGGATTCGTGGGGACAGGCGGCCGGGAAAGGGACGGATGCGCAAATTTCCGGCTCGATTGTCTGGATGAATTACGATAATTCGGCCAAAGCGTATATCGGGAAAAAAGACGAGAATGCCGCGGCACCCAAAGTATACGCCGGCGGAAACGTCAATGTTTTGGGGACGACGGATATTACGACGGTGAATTTTGCGGGAAGCGTCCCGACGCTTTTCAATAAAGGGTTCATCAATATTTGGAAAGGAAAACAATTCGCGGATTATTTCAATGCAACGGGACTCGATCCGTCAAAAGTGGGCGAAGATGTCATCGGCGGCGCTTTGCTGTATGTATTGCAGGAAAATAAGACGGACGCCTATATCGACGACGGCGCGGAAGTTACGGCCGCAAAAGACGTCAAGGTGAAAGCGAATACGGAAGCTTTGAATTTGGGCATGACGGTCGCGGGCAGCTCGGCGCAGTCGGTCGCAGTCGACGGATCGTTCGGCCTTTCGAGAATTAAAAACGAAACGAATGCGCGGATTGAAAATGCGACGGTGAACGCGGCGGCGTTGTCGCTCGTTTCCGAAGATTGGACGCGGCATATTAATTTGGCGGGCGGCGTCGGCGTTTCCGGTGCGACGGGCATCGGCGCTTCCATTGCCTACAACGGCATTACGCGCACGACGAAAGCGATTCTCTCCGGGGATCTCACGATTGCCGGCGATACGGATGTGAGCGCGAAAAATACGGGGACGATTGCGGCCGTTTCCGTCGCGGGCGCCGTGACGTACGACAGTAAAAAAGGAAATGCGGGAAGCCGCGGCGTTCGTCTGCCCGGTGGCGGCGGCGAGAATGAGGACGCCGAAGGCGGGATGGGCATCATGCTGGAAGATCTTTTCGAGGGCGACGAAAATCCGCTGGGTATTGCCGAGGACGCCATCGAAGACATGGGCGGCGAAGATTTTGCGAATGCGGATGAAGTCGCCGATCAGAAAAAGAGCTGGTCGGTCGCGGCGAATATTTCCCTCAATGCGATTTACGACACGGCGAAAGCCTATGTCGCGCCGAAAAAAGATAAAACGGCGACGACGGTCGCGGCCGATGCGCTCCGCGTGACGTCCGGAAACGACAGTCTCATCGTGGCGACGTCCGGTGCGATTGCGGCGGATGTGTCCGTGAAAAAAGAGGGAAATGCCATTGCGGGCAGTTTCGTCTATAATGCCATTGACAATAAAAACGAAGCGTACATCGACGGTGCGACGCTCACACTCCGCGGCACGAAGAAAAAAGAAAAACAGGACGACGACACGGAAAAAGAAATCGACGAAGCGCTCACCGTTTCCGCCGACAATGAAGAAACCATCACGAATGTCGCGGGAAGCGGCAGCGGCGAAGGAAACGGAAATGCCGGCGCGGGCCAAATCAGCGTGAATCTGATCGATTCGGAAACAAAATCGTATTTGAAAGATGCGACGGTGAAAGCGGACGAAGCCGTGAAAGTCGCGGCGACGGATGACGCGAATATCAATTCGTACACCGG
>CAVJQK010000121.1:0-4773 GCA_963651795.1 Erysipelotrichaceae bacterium
AGAAGGCGGTCTCACGGAATTGGCGGGTAGCATCAAAACGAATGCGGATGCCATTGAAGCAATCAAGACCGGAGAGGGTGGTCTCTCGGCGTTGACGAGTAGAGTTGGGACTGCCGAAGATGAAATTGATACGCTGCAAGGCACGGTCGGCGGACATACGACAAGTTTGAATACGCTGTCCGGTCGAGTCACTACGGCGGAAGGCGAAATTGAGGCTATTTATGATGTTCTTAAAGTGGATACCGTTTCCAGTAAAATGAATATTGCCGTCGGGATAGGAAATACGTCCAGTTACAATACCAAAAATACGGCGGTCGGTATTAATAACGTTTTCGGTGTTGACGCCAAAGATTCGAGCGATAAAGCTTGGATGGCGACGGCGGTCGGGTATCAAAATGAAGTGTACGGTAGCGATGCGACGGCGGTCGGTTCCGAAAATATCGTAAAAGATTCCAATGCCAGTGCTTTCGGTGCGGACAATGTGGCCAATCAATCGTATGCTTTGGCTGCGGGTGCTCTTAACCAAGCGACAAGCAATCATGCGACGGCTTTGGGGAGTGTGAATCTTGCGACCGGCTGGAAATCGACGGCGCTCGGGTATATGAATGTGGCGACCGGAAGTCAATCCATGGCATTGGGGGCTACTTCGTATGCAGGAACCGAAGGAGCCGTGGCCATCGGTATAGAATCCGTTGCAACGGAGAAAGGGACAATTTCTTTTGGGCATAAAGCCGGGGATTTTGCAGGATATTATCAATATGGAAATTCCAATTATATAAGTACGACGGAGCAAGACGGATACACGAAGCGGACGTATTCCACAGATAAATTCACGCGCCTGGTCAATGTGGCGGATGGCAGAGATGCGCATGACGCAGCGACGGTCGGCCAGATGAAAACGGCGGATGATGCGCTTGCGGAAGATATTTCCGAAATTAATACGGCATTAACCGGTGAAAATGGTCTTTCGACCACTGTTTCCGGGCATACTTCGAGCCTGAATACACTGTCCGGCAGAGTCGATACAGCGGAAGGCAAAATTTCCGCGAATGAAGCTGCTATTACGGCCATCAAGACCGGAGAAGGCGGTCTCACGGAATTGGCGGGTAGCATCAAAACGAATGCGGATGCCATTACAGACATCAAGACGGGCACCGGCGGACTGACCGAATTGGCGGGCAAAATCTCTACGAATGAAGGAAATATTTCCGCGAATAAAACAAACATTACGAACCTGACGAGCAGAGTCACTACGGCGGAAAGTGAAATTGATGTTTTGCAAGCGGCTGTAACCGGTGAAAGTGGTCTCGTAACTACCGTTTCCGGACATACTTCGAGCATCTCGGAATTGTCGAGTAAGGTTACCACGGCGGAAGGCGAAATTGATATTCTGCAAAGTACGGTCGGTGAACATACTTCCGCAATCGAAACTATCAATGGAAAACTTTCCGGTGATAAAGTGATCCTCGGCAGCGAATCTTCGGCGGGCGGAGATTACGGGGTGGCTATCGGGTACGGTGCCAATGCCGCAGGCGAGACTTCCACTTCCGTGGGGTACTTCAATCAGGCTACCGGTGAGAACGGTACGGCTGTGGGCCGCGTCAATTATGCGGAGGGTCAATATTCTACGGCTGTCGGTACCGATAACCAGGCGAAAGGCGCACATTCCACGGCTGTAGGGTACTACAACTTTGCACACGGCGATAAATCCGTAGCTGTCGGTGCCAATAACGGCGCCACGGCAAAAGGTGCGGTTGCCTTAGGTTATTTCAATAAAGTATCTGCAACATATGCGGCGGGTGTCGGGCTCAATAATAATGTATCCGGCGAAAAATCGACGGCTGTTGGCTTCAGCAATACCGTGACGGCAAGTAATGCCCTTGTCCTCGGCAGCGGTGTTTCGACGGTGGCGGATAACTCCGTGGTTCTCGGTGTCGGATCGGCTTCGACGGAGGAAAATACGATTTCCGTCGGGCGTGCGGCATCCGGTACGGAAGGCCAGGACGGCTATGATGCCGGCATTACCCGCAGAATTGTCAATGTAGCGGACGGCACGGCGGCGACGGATGCGGCGACGGTCGGGCAGATGCAGACGGCGGACAATGCGCTCAGCGAAAGAATTACGACGAATGCATCGGCCATCGAACAAATCAATACGAATATCAGCGGGCTTTCTACCTTGACGAGCACGGTGGGTGAACATACGACCGCTATCGGCGAGAATAAGACGAATATCGGACTGAACAAGACTGCTATCGGTGAGAATAAAACTGCCATCGGCGAAAACAAGACCGCGATTGGCGAAAACAAAACTGCAATCGCTCAGAACAAAGCGGCCATCGAAGCGAATGATGAGGAACTCGAAGCTCTCGGAGAAACGGTCGGCGGAAATACTTCGAGCATTTCCTCGATTAACGGTTCGATTGATACCATTAACGGTTCGCTCGAATCTCTGAGCGGTGCGCTCGGGACGCTTTCGGAGAATGGAAACTTTATTCTTTCCGGCAATTCCGTTTCCGCCAATTTGGTGAAACTCGATACGCAGATCAAACTGAATGAAACGGCTATCGGTGAAAATGCGACCGCTATTTCCGGATTGGATACGAGGGTCGGCGCAAATGAAACGGCTATCGGCAATAACGCAACGGCCATCGAGGGTCTGGATACCAGGCTCGGAACGGCGGAAGGAAAGATTACCGGATTGGATACCAGGCTCGGAACGGCGGAAGGTGAAATCGATAATCTGCAAGCGGCCTTAACCGGCACGTCGGGGCTCTCGTCTACCGTTTCCGGCTTGACTTCTAAAGTCAGTGCAAATGAAAGTGCGATTGCGTCGAATAAATCGGCTATTGAAGCAAATACTTCCAACATTGCATTGAATAAGACGGCCATCGAAACTGTCGATGCGAAGATTGGGAAGTTGACGGTGAAGGCCGGCGAAAATAACGAAGAAGATGTGACGCATTCGTATCTTGCTTCGGATAAGACCGTGTATCAGAATCTCGAAAGCTTGGAAGATGCGATTGAGAACAGCACGAAGGGCGCGGCCGAAAACTCCACGGCGCTCGGGAACGGCACCGAAGTTACCGGTGCGAAATCTACGGCGATCGGTACCGGTGTTAATGTCTCCGGTGAAAACTCTGTTGCGGTCGGCACGGGGCACCAGGTTGCCGGCAGCAATTCCGGGGCGTTCGGTGACCCGTCGATCATCAATGCGACGAGTTCCTATGCGGTCGGGAATAACATCCATATCAATGCAAATGACGATGGGGTTTCGTATTCCGACAGTACTGTTGTCCAGAATGTCTTTGTTCTCGGTAATGATGTCTCGACGAAATCCAATGATGTTGTGATCCTCGGTAACAAATCTTCTACGAATCAGACGCTGTGGAATAGCACCGTCGTGGCACAGAGCGGTGTTGTCTCTGTCGGTAATGAAACGACGCAGCGCCGGATCATCAATGTGGCAGACGGCCTCTACAGCGCGGATGCTGCGACGTACGGACAATCCGTAGCGAATAAAACGTATACCATTGACTACGGAAGCAAGGGAAGCGGGACGACCGGGTCCGTTACGGTCTTGACCAATGACGGTCAGGTGGCGTTCACGATTAACGGATTCCTTCCGAATGCGGCGGACGTCGAAGCGGTGCAGTCCGGAACATTGACGAAGAAGGATTACACGAATTACACGGGCGATAATACAACGATCGCCATCAGCGAAAATAATGTCATTTCCGCAAAAACGGGTACCATCTCGAGCGGCGCCGAGGGCAAAGGTCTTGTCACCGGAAACGCGGCGTACAGCGAACTCCGTGAGGGAGCGAGCGGCTCGTATGTGAGCTACAATAAGACGACGGCGGCGAATCTCTCCGCGCTCGATGCGGCCATCGGATCGAATGCGGCGGTGGAAACGACCGGCGGATATATTACGAATAAAGCGAGCGTGAATGCGAATCTGGCGGCGCTCAATGCGAAAGCGGTGGCATCCGGACAGCAAATTTCCGCGGCATCCGAATCCAATGTCATCAAAGCGGTCGACGGCAGCGATCTCGCGACGATCTCCGTCGGAACTATTGCGAGCAATCAGGACGGCTTCGTCTCCGGTAAGAGCGTATACGAATACGTGAATGGCATTGCAGATGGCGCGACGATTGCTTTCGACGGTAGCGGCAAACTGAAAGCTCTCACGGGCGATGTGGGCGATAACAATACCACTCTCGTGACCGGCGACGGCGTATATGAATACGTGAAAGGCCTCGCAAGTGCGACGATTGCTTTCGACGATAACGGAGATCTGAAAGCGGTAACGGGCAATGTGGAAGATGGTCTGGCTACCCTCGTGACCGGCGATGCGGTCTATGATGCGATTGCGGCGGCGACGACGACGGCGGCCGAGGATGCGACTTCGAAAGCTACTCAGGCTCTCACCGATGCGAAAGCGTACTCGGATGCGGAACTCGCGAAACTGATTTCTTATGACAGCGGTAATGGCGTGCTCAATATCGGCGCAAGCGCAACGCTCGCCACTTCCGTGAACTTCGGATACGGCGATAACCAGACTCGCAAGTTGACCGGTGTGACCGCAGGCGTAGCTAACACGGATGCAGCCAATGTCGGACAGTTGATTGACGGAACTAAATCCTATGTTGTTAGCAGCGAAGGAACTGTTACGATTAAAACAAAATCCGGCGGTGACGCATTCACAATTACCGGTATGAAGATGGTTACGTCGCAAGACGGAGAAACAACGACGCAAGTAGTACCGTATAC
>CAVJQK010000122.1:0-4773 GCA_963651795.1 Erysipelotrichaceae bacterium
GGATATGACGATTTGGGCGAACTCCGCGAAGGTTTCCTGGCCGATATCATTTTGGTCGACCGCAGCGGTTTCCACTGGCAGCCCGGTTTTCATCCTGCGTCCCTTGCCGTCTACGCGGGGAACGCAATGGATGTCGACACCGTTTTCATCAACGGAAAATGCGTCATGAGAAAGAAAGAACTCACGACGATCGATGCGGAAAAAGTGAAAGCGGAAACGGCGCGCGTGACGGAAAAATTGTACGCCTTTTCTCATTCCTCGATATAAAATTCCCACGCGCAGCCGTCGGGGCTTTCCGTGCAATCCGGATAGCAGCTGATGCAGCGGCAGCGAATGCGGTCGTCGATGGCGGCGGCAAATCCCGTGTACTCGTAGAGACCGACGGATTTGCACGGATGATACGGCATCCCTTTGCGCGCTCTCGCCGTTTGCACGCGGCAATCATAATTGCGATAAATGAGGCGGTTTCCTTCCCGCACGCATTCGTGGCGGTTTAAATTTCCGTAGAAACGAAAATCCAGCGCCCGCGCCAGACCTTCGAGTCCCGGATGCTCCGGTAGTTTCAAAAATTCTTTGATGCGCAGCGCTTCGATTTTTGTGAAACGTTTCCACGCTTCCTCATCATGATAGACGGCCTCTGCCATTCCGTATTTTCGCTCAATCGACTGGAACCATACGCCGTCGTGCGCCAGCCAATTTTTCGCATACATGGAAATGAGATCGATGAGTTCTTCCTTGGAAAGACTTTCCAACGCTTCGTTTTTCATATTGCCTCCTTTTCGATTGATTTAATAGGATTGTCGCGAAGCGACACCGCTTACCTTTGCACTTTGCACTTTTCACTTTTCACTTTTATCCCAGTATAGCATAATTTACGGGGCTTGTCCCGGACACGAAAGGAAACCGACGTGCTTGCCGAAATTGTCATTAATCGTCCGTCCAAACATTTGGATCGCACTTTCACGTATCATATCCCCGAAGGCATGACGCTCGGGGTCGGTTGGCGTGTCGTCGTACCTTTTGCCCATCGGACGGAAGAGGGGATTATTCTTTCCGTGCGCGAAGACGAAAAGACGAATTTCAAAATTTGCGATATTGCGGCGCCGGTGGATGAGTATCCGTGGTTTTCGCCGGAAATGCTGGAACTCGCGCGCTGGATTTCGCTGTATTACATGTGCACGTATATCGAGGCGCTGCGGCTGTTTCTCATCGATAAAAAAGGAATTCGCGTCGCCCGGACGTATACGATTCTATGGGAGCGCATTCCGGAAACGCATTTGCTCCGCGGTCTCATCGATTCCGCCATTTCCGAGCTCACGGAAGACGATGCGAAATTGATTTTGGGCGAAAAGTTGAAATCATATGTTTCCGCCGGTTTTTTGATCGGAAACGAGACGCCGGAAGCCGTGTACCGCCCGCCGCTTGAAAAAATAATTTCCGCATCGGTTTTACCGCCGGATGAATCACGTAGCTTTACCGCCAAGCAATGGGCGCTGTATACATTTCTTTCGGAGAATGGGCCGAAGGCGGCCACGGAAATATCCGCCCGCGGTTTCTCTTCTGCGATAGTCAAAAAATGCACGGAGCTCGGGCTTGTTTCCGTTTCCTATCATGAAAGAGCGCCGTATTCTTTAATCGACGGGACGGGCGCGGAAACGGAGCGGACGCTCACGGAGGAGCAGGCGGCGGCGTTTCTCAAAATTAAAGAGGCCATCGATGCGGGGAAAGCGCGCGGACAGCTTCTTTTCGGCGTCACGGGGAGCGGAAAGACGGAAGTCTATCTTCGCGCGGCCGAATATGTGCGCTCGCTCGGCGGGAGCGTCCTCATTCTCGTCCCGGAAATCGCGCTCACCGCGCAGATGACGGATTATTTTTCGGCGCGTTTCGGCGATGATGTCGTTTTTATTCACAGTAAACTCTCCAAAGGGGAACGTTATAATAATCGCACAAGAATACGCACGGGGGCGAGCCGGATTGTCATCGGATCGCGCTCGGCTCTTTTCATGCCTTTTCCCGATTTGCGCCTCATCATCGTGGATGAGGAATACGATTCGTCGTACAAGCAGGACGAGACGCCGCACTACAATGCGCGCGATGCCGCGAAGAAACTCGCCGTGCTCTGCCGCTGTCCCATTGTGATGGGCGCCGCGACACCGTCCCTTTCGACGTATACGGCGGCGAAAAACGGGGCGATTGATTTATTGGAAATGAAACATCGCGTGAAAGAAACGCCGCTTCCGAAAGTGACGGTCGTCGATATGAAGGACGAAGTCTCCGCCGGAAACGAAACGCTGTATTCGCGCGAACTTTTGTCCGAAATGCGAAAAACGACCGCGGACGGAAAGAAAACGATTCTCTTTCTCAATCGACGCGGGTATGCGACGACGCTTCGCTGCAAAGATTGCGGACACGTATTCAAATGTCCGAATTGCGATGTGTCGCTCGTGTATCATAAAGATCGGCATTGTCTCACGTGCCATTATTGCGAATCCGTGTTTCGTGTGCCGACGGAATGCCCGGAATGCAAGGGGAGAAATATTGCGTATTTGGGGCACGGGACGGAGCGCGCGACGGAGCAGCTTACGGACGCATTGCCGGATATTTCCGTAGGGCGTCTCGATTTGGATACGACGAGCCGGAAACACGGTGCGCGGGATATTTTGAATGATTTTCGGCGCGGAAAATTTCCCGTTCTTCTGGGAACGCAAATGGTCGCCAAAGGGCACGATATTCCCGGTGTGCATCTCGTCGGAATTCTCAATGCGGATTCTCTGTGCAATATGCCGACGTATCTGGCCGGTGAGCAGGCTTTTACGCTCATCACGCAATGCGCCGGCCGTGCGGGGCGCGAAGAAGAGCGGGGCGAAGTGATTCTGCAAACCTACGAACCGGAGCATTACATCATTCGGGCGGCCGTCCGCGGCGATTACGAAGATTTTTACGAAAAAGAAATGGAATATCGGAGAAATCTTTGGTATCCGCCGTATACGAGACTCATGAAAATCACGGCCTTTTCAGAAAATTACGAAACGGCACGCAAACGCGCGAAACAAATTTCCGATTGGCTCATGCGCACCGTTTCCGAAAAAAAGATTCCCATCCGCATGACACCGCCCTACGACGAAGCCATCAAAAAAATCAGAAACACCTATTACGTTTCCATCATGGTCAAAGGAGAAAACCTCGCTCCGCTCAAAGCGGAAATGCGAAAAGAGCCGCTCTTTAGACAGAACGGCATCTTAACGGACGTGGATCCTTTGGGGTGATAAATTTTTATTTTTTCAATTTTCTCTTTTATTCAAATTTTCGGGCGGAGTCGGTACGACCGTGAGTGTCGTGTGGTGGGTGTAGCTGACGAGGCCGGCGGGGGCATTCGGAATTTTTTTCACGTATTTGATGAGCGTGCAATCGATATCGACTTTGGCGTCGTTTTTTCCGCGGCTGAAATACGCGGCAAGCGCTGCGACTTTTTCTTTTGTATCGGACGGGACGGAGGCGCCTTCCGCAGCGATGACGACGTGAGAGCCGGGGATTTCTTTTGCATGAAACCATACATCCGTTTTCTCAGCTTTTTTGAGTGTCAAAAATTCATTTTGACGGCTGTTTTTGCCGATATAAACCGTAAATCCGTCAATTTCGATTTTTTCCGGCTCAAAAGCTTCTTTTTCTTTTTGCTTCGGCTTTTTGCGTTGTTTTTCATACCGCGCAATGCCGCTGTCTTTGAGTTCTTCGCGAAGAGCGTCCAGCGCCGAACGATCGCGCACGGTGTCCGCAAAATAGGCGGCGTTTTGCAAATATTGCAATTTCGTTTCGCATTCGGACATTTTTTCGCGCCCGACGGAGAGCCGCGTCTTCATGCGATTGTATTTTTTGAAATAATTTTGGCTGTTCCGAATGACGGAAAATTCCGGCTCAATCGGGATTGTCACGCGCCCGCCCGCTTCATCGAAGGGATTATCCACCGTAAGAGATGTGCCGGCGGGTTTTTCGTGCGCGTAAATGGAAAGCAGATTTCCGTAAAGAAGATAGGTATCGAGCAACTTCGTTTCTTCCATTTCTTCGCCGATTTTGCGAAGTTTCCGCTCCTCTTTTTTTACGAGATTTTTAATTTGTTTTTTGAGTTCGGAAACGGAAACGGAGATGATGTTTCCTTCTTTTCGAGAGGTTTCCGCAATCCAATCGGAAACGGAATCGAAATGTCGGTCGGCGTCCGTCCGGGCAAGGAGCGTGGGGACGGATTTTCCGCCGATGTCCGTGACGTAGAGTCCGCGGGCTTCGCGGATATTTTCGGCCGTTTCCGCCATGATGCGCGCGAGAGTTTCGATTTGCGTCTCCGTCAGATTTTGCATGGAAATATCCGGATCGAGATCGGCGCGGCGGCATAAATCGTCTTTCAGTAGGGAAGAGAGTCCGTTGAATTCGGCAAAGAGAAAGGCGCCGAGGTCGGTGTCCGAATTTTTCTCGTAGCGGAAAATGTCGGCGAGTTCGGCGGCGGAAAAGGCCGTGAAATCGAGTCGCCGGCTTCCTTCGGGGAGTATGTATTCCGCGCCGACGGAAAGATCCCGATGTTGCTTTTTCCCGCGCACCAAGACGTCCAGAATGCGATTTTCTTCCGTCAGAATCAAATTCGGCGCGGACGGAATGAGCTCGACGTACAATTTTTTCGTGACGATGGCGCCGCCTTTTTCGATGCGATCAAAAGAAATCACGACGATGCGGTCGAGTCCGATTTGGGAAATATCGGACAGGCGCGCGTTTTCCAAATGTTTCCGA